>JBKOZG010000220.1:0-5519 GCA_046725775.1 Actinomycetota bacterium
GTGGTGACACTCGGAGAAACTGTCGGCTTCAGCGTGCCGGCAGCCGTAGGTGTTGCGGTGACCAGCGCTTCATGGGGACCGTTGGCCACCCTGGTTGCCTTGGTGCTGGCGGGATCCGTGGAAGGGGAAGTGCTTGGCACCGCCCAGGCTGACTGTCTGTACCGCTTGCGTATATTGCCGACCCGGCGCTGGTGGATCGTGGCCACAAGCGTCGGTGCGGCGGTGGCATGGTCGATTGGGATGCTGCCAAGCACGTTCGATTTGCGTTGGACTGCGGAGACGGCCGTGGTGGCCGGAGTCGGCGGGCTGATGTTACTTACGTCCTTGCCATTGGCTCAGTATTTCGTGCTGCGTGGTCATGCCAGTCGGGCGGCGCGGTGGATTCCGATCAATATCGCTGCCTGGCTACTCGGGATCGCGTGGACCCTGGCGCCTTCCCCGGTGGTCGATGAATCAACACCCGCCGGTGCTCGATCGTGATCTATGTCGCCGGGCTCTGCATGGCGGCGACCGTAGCCGTCGCCACCGGCGTGGGAATGATTCAGCTTTTGCAGCCGCCGGTCCAGTTAGATGATCGGAGCCAGGCGGAGCCCAGCCCAGTCATTGGTTCGACCGACACGCACGTCGAATAGCCAGACTCCGAATGTACGGGTCGGTTCATCTTCGGCTGGCCGCAATTTGAGCTCGACGTCGAACACCGCCACCCAGGAGGGACCGCGACCCCGGTAGCGCCACGGCGTGCCTCGCGCGGTGATCTCGCGGAGGGGTAAACCCGCCGGAGAGCGTCAGGCGTTCGGCAAGATCAATGTCCTCACCTCTCCAGACGCGCGGTCACCGTATCCCGCCATGTCACCAAAGACCAGAGGCGATGGACCCACTCCTGCGGACCACATGCCGCACCGCTGGTTGCCCGGGACCAAGGTCCCGATCAATGACGACCAACGATCATGATCTGTCGAGACCGGCGCCGGCCACCATGGACCGTATAGGGAAAGGAGGTCGACGTTATGAGCGCTGCAGGTGAGGACGCTGCCGGCCGCCGGATGATCATTGTTGGAGTGGACGACTCGGCCGAGGCTGGGGCAGCCGCCCAATGGGCGGTGCGAGAAGCCGAGCTGCGGAACGATGACCTGCTTCTGGTCCACGCCTACGAGGTGCCACTCCTGCCGACTACCGGCAGGGCAGCTGCCACCGAGCGAGAGCTTCAGGAACGCCAAGCCCTGCTCGACAAGGCCGCAGGCACCTTGACGCTGCCGCCCACGATGCACCTCGACCAGCTCATCGAGATCGACACTCCAGAGTCCCTGCTGCCCCGGCTGTCCGAGCAAGCGGAGCTGACGGTGCTCGGTCATGATCATCCGTCGCTCGGCGGGCACATGCCGTTCGGGCATACCGCGAGCACCGTCGCCAGCATGTCCCGCCATCCCGTGGTGGCGGTACCTCGCGGCTGGACAGCGCGAGCTGATGACCGCCGTCCAATAGCCGTGGCTGTCGATGGGCTGCATCCGTCCTCGAGCACCCTCGGCTTCGCCTTCAACCAGGCAAGCCTGCGCCAGGTTCCCGTGTTGGTGGTGCACTCGGCACCGCTGGCCGAGCTGGCGTCGGGTGAGGAGGACCTCAGGCTCAATCTGGCCGAGATCCTGGCCGGCTGGAAGGCCGACTATCCCGACATCGACGTAGAGACCCTCCTCCTGGCCGGTGCGCCCCGCGACACAGTTGATTTAATGTCGGCTTACGTGCAGCTGCTGGTCGTCGGCAGCCCCTACCGCGGCCGAGAATGGGCCCGCTGGATCCGCTCGGTTGCGCGCGCCGTACTTGATCGGGCCGCCTGCCCGGTAGCCGTCATCCCGCAGCAACACCCTCGCTCGGCGACCGCGGATTAGGTCCTGCCGCCTTCTCGCTCGTAGGCCCGCCCCCAGCGAGATCGCTCCTCGGCGAGGACCGAGAGTCATTCTGGGCTCCAGCGGACCAAGCTAGGCCAGTTTTAGTAGTTCGGCCGATGCGCACGTCGAATAGCCAGGCTCCGAAGGTACGGGTCGGGTTCATCTTCCGCCGGCTGCAACTTGAGCTTGACGTCGAGAGCAGCAACTCCAGCAGGAACCGCGACCACCGGATTCAGGTCGAGCTCTGACACCTCGGGGAAATCCTCCGCGAGCTGGGCGACACGGAGCAGCAGTTGCTCGAGCGCGTCGGTGTCCATGGCTGGCGTGCCGCGGTAGCCGGTGAGCAGCGGGGCTGCGCGAAGTTCCCGCCACATGACTGTGGCATCGCGATCAGTCAGCGGCAGTGATCGAAATGATCGATCTTCGAGCAGGTCGGTATGCACTCCGCCCAAGCCCACCATGACGAGTGAGCCGAAGAGGGTATCGTGCGCCACGCCAGCGACGAGCTCGACACCAGTTGGCACCATTCGTTGCAGCGCGACCTTTGGCTTTGCTTCGTCGAGCGAGCCTGCGATTGTCAGATACGCCTGGCGTACAGCCGACTCATCCGAGAGTCCGAGCTTCACGCCTCCCATCTCTCCCTTGTGTACAAGTCCGGGGCGAGTCGCCTTCATGACAATCGGGAAACCCAGCTCCCGAGCCGTCTTTTCTGCACTTTCAACGCTGGTCGCGAGCCGGGTCTCCAGGAGCGGTATGCCATAGCAGGCCATAAGGGCATTGGTGACGTCCACGGGCTGCCAACCAGCACCGTCGGCCGATGCCTCAGCGACGATTCGCTGGGCAGCTTCACGGTCAATCCCAGGAATCACCGGCTTGCTGCCGGTGGGTTGGCGGCGCCAGCGCGCATACCGGCAGGCGTGCCCCAACGAGCGAACCGCGTCTTCCGGCAACTCATAGACAGGGAGATTTCTCCGGCCAAGTTTGAGTGGTGTATCACCGCCGACAACAACCGCAACGATAGGCAGGTGCGGCTGGTCGTCGGCCGCTTCAGCAAGTGCGGCAAGTGCTCCTGGCAGATCATTGGTGCGAGTGGCGACCAGCGTGACCACCAGCGCGTCGACATCGCCTGAGGAGCCAAGAGCGCGAATGGCGCGCCCGATCGTCGCCGGTGGCGCATCGGCGCCCAGATCCACGGGGTTGGCGATGCCCGCGAGGTGCGGGGCAAGATCTGCAAACTGTTGCTGCAGGGTCGCAGACAACTCGACCACCTGGAGTCCAGCCGCGTCGGCCGCGTCCGCAGCAAGGATGTTCAAGCCTCCGGCATTGCCGACGATGGCGACTCGATCCCCAGCCGGCAGGGGCTGTTCGGTAAGCAGCCGAGCCGCATCGAGCAGCTCACCCAACGTGTCCATACGCAGCACGCCGGCCTGCCGGAACAAGGTGTCGACAGCCACATCGGGAGCCGCTGCTGCCGCGGTATGCGAAGTGCCCGCCCGGCTACCGGCGGTTGAGCGTCCGCTCTTGACCGCCAGGATCGGTTTCCGAGTTGACAATGCGCGTGCCAGCCAGGTGAAGCGGCGCGGATTCCCGAACGACTCGACATAGAGTGCAACGGCCTTGGTGGTGAGGTCGTCGTACCAATAGGAGAGCAGATCGTTGGTGCTCACATCGATCTTGTTGCCCAGCGAGACGAAGGTGGAGATGCCGACTCCGCTCCGCTCGGCAGAATCGAGGATCGCCACGCCAACGGCTCCCGACTGAGTTGCGACTGCAAGATGGCCTGCCGTTGGGCCGTTTGGTGCGAAGGTCGCATTGAGGCGCACAAATGGATCGGTGTTGATCAGCCCAATGCAGTTCGGCCCAACTACTCGGATGTCGTGTCGGCGAGCTGATGCAAGTAGCTGTGATTCGGATGCCGCACCGGACGATCCGGTCTCCCCGAATCCGGCGCTGAGCACGACAGCTGCCCCCACGTGTGCCGCACCGCACTCCTCGATGATCTGCGGAACGCTCGAAGCCGGCACGGCAACAACGGCCAGGTCCACACGCTCAGGAATGGCGCCGACCGTCGGATAACAGTCGAGCCCGTGAATGGTTTTGGCGTGTGGATTGACCGGGTATGTCCGTCCGGTGAAGCCCCCGGCAAGGACGACGCGCAGGATCTCATACCCGATGCCGCTCTGCGACCGGCTGACACCGATCACGGCCAGCGAGGTAGGTGCCAATAAAGGACGCAACGAATTGTGTTCGGCGGTGCGGTCACGAGCACCGGCTGCCGCAAGCGCTCGTTCGTCGGGCTGGGTTGGGATATGGATGCGAACCACGCTGGGATCTTCGTCGTGCTGACGGGCGATTCCAGGAGCCAGGCTGGCGCTGGCTCGAAGCATGGTGACATTGCTGGCGAGTACGTCGCCGACGAGTTCTTGGATGCCCGCTCGTCGAGCCACCGCGGCCAGGTGCTCGATAAGCAGGGAGCCGATACCCTCGCCCTGCCAGGCGTCGTCGACCAGAATGGCGATCTCAGCCTGAGCGCCGTTCAAGATTTCATACGAGGCAACGCCGAGGGCGAGCCCGTCGTGTTCGGCGACCAACGCCACATGATCATCGCTCCGCGTGACAATCCGCTGGACCTCACGATCGAGTGAGACGCCAGCCGAGAAGAACCGCAAATAGCGACTCCGTGGTGACGCGCGCGTGTACAGCGCGCTCAGCGCCTCAGTGTCTCTCTGGGAAACCGGCCGTACATGCACGATTCTCCCGTCCATCAGGAGGGCGTCGATACCCTCTTCGGCGTCACTCACCGCCCGTCGCTCTCTGTCAGCCTCTCTGGCTGGTGACTTCGACGCTGGAGACAGCTGCGGGAGCGGCGGTCGCAGCAGAGACGGTGGCGGCGCGCCGTTCCGCGCGGAGCAGCAGCACCAACACAGGGAGCATGACCAGGGCGTAGATGGTCACGAACCAACCGAACAGCCACAGGGCGAGGTGGAAACCGATCGCTCCGACAAGGCCGAGTTGGGTTCTCCGTCCACCGCTGAGGATCAACACTCCGACGACCGCTTCGAACGCCACCAGAAGACCGATTAACAGATACTGGTTCGGCGCGACGACCGCACGCCATGCATCTGTCACCCAGCCGAAATGCGCCTGGTCGGCAAAGCTGGCATAGTCGCCAAGCGCAAGGTTCACGGCGTTGAAGACTGCCCCACCCAAGAGCATGAGCACACCGACTGCGACACGCCCGATGTATCGGGCCCGCGGGCGCCAGATCGCCAACACGCTAGCCACGATGGCCGTAGCGGCACATAGCACCCAAAAGATCTGCACCCAAATGTTTTCTTGCATAGCGCCGCCCTCCTTCTACGTAGGCCTTGCTCTACTTCGATCGCAGCGCAGACGATATGACCTCTCCAGAGCCAGATGTCCTGCGTTCACAGGTCGTTCGTCCCGATGAAGCCGGCAGTGGTGCGGATGGCGCTACAGATCCACGATCCAGTTCTCATGTCGACGGGGTGTTGCCGTCACGGCCACGGACCAGCGCCGATGACCCTCCGTCCGGACACGTGCTCACACGACAGCCGTACGAACAACCATCGGCTACCGGCTGCCCAAGGCTCAGGCAGCCGCCCATACCGCATC
>JBKOZG010000048.1:0-12832 GCA_046725775.1 Actinomycetota bacterium
GCGGTGAGGCGCCGATTGACAAGGAGCGGTTCGTCAACGCTCGAGCCGAGGACTACAGGAATCTGCGGGGCGCTGTCACGCTAGCGGTGAGTCAAGTACCTACCGGTTCCGACACGCCGGGCAACTTGTTTGCACTTCGATAACGAACACCTAAGCTATTTATCGCTTCCGCACAGGTTTCCAGAGGTTGTGCATCCGATCTCGTTCGTCTCGAGCGATGGTGCGAAGGTTTACCCGACCCTCGTCCAAATTCCGGTGGAATGTGCTGCTCCGTCAAGCGTGACATCGGCGGAGCCAATGCTCACCTATATGACGCCGTGATGGTGGTCATGCGGTGCCGTGCAGTCCGCGCGGCTGCTCCACGCCACTTTGAAGGGTCTTCGGAGCCTTCGAAAATCAGGTTGCCAGGATGGAGTTATGCACCGCGAGGGCCTGACAGTACTGATTTCTGGCGCCGGAATCGCCGGTGCGACGCTGGCGGCACTGCTCGGTCGGGCAGGACACCGAGTAACCGCTGTGGAACGCGATCAAGGCGTCCGATCAAGCGGCAATCCGGTGGATGTCCGCGGAGGTGCGTACCAGGTTGCGGAGCGGCTCGGTGTCATGTCGCGCCTGCAGGACGCCGCGACCAAAGTGCGCGAGTTGATCTTCGTCGACGATTCCGGCCGATGCGTGGCGAGCATGCCGACTCGGCAGCGAGAAGATCGCGAGGTTGAGGTGCCGCGGGCAGATCTCAGCGCGATCTTGGTCGGGGCCGGTCGCGGAGATGCCGAGTTTCTTTTTGACGAGATGATCACCCAGATGCACCCGGACGACAATGGCGTCGATGTGATCTTCGACCGGGGTGTTCCACGCCACTTTGACGTGGTGGTCGGAGCCGATGGCATTCACTCCGGAGTCCGCCGCTTGGCATTCGGACCGGACGAGGCCTTCGTACAGCATCTCGGCATGTATGTCGCTACAGCGGAACTTGGGATTCCCCTGGAACGCGACGACGTCGTGATCATGCACAACGAGCCGGGAGTGGCGGTCGCCTTGCATCCGGGAGCGGGATCCCCGGGCGTCGCTTTTTTGTTTCGATCTCGAGCCCGCATTGATCATCGGGACCTGGACGCGGCCCGGCAGTTGCTGAAGGGGACTTACCAAAATGTCGGCTGGCGCGCGGAAGAACTGGTGTCCAGGTATCTTGCGGCTGAAGACGTCTACTTCGACAGCGTCAGCCGGATCCGCGTGTCTTCCTGGTCACGCGGCCGCGTGACATTGCTGGGTGACGCAGCCTCATGCGTCTCGCTGTTCGGCGACGGCTCCAGCTCTGCTATGGAGGGTGCGGCGACGCTCGCCGCATGCCTGAACGCTTCGCCGCACGAGATCCCCACCGCCCTGGCCCGGTACGAGTCGGCTCATCGCGCGGTCACGCGTCCCCGACAGCGCAATGTCTGGATCGCCTCTCACCTGCTGATCCCAAGCTCGCAACTGGGCATAACACTGCGAGACCAGGGCCTGCGACTGGCCCGCCGGCGGGCAGGCTGAGTCCCCGACCTAGCACTTCAGGCTAAGAGCTCAGCATCGGCGGTACCAGTGCCTCTATGAAAAGCGTGGGCGCATCAGCCAACGGCCGCCTACGATCCTCTCCCAACTGTCTTCCCTCCCAAGTCACGGACTGCCGGGCCGTCTCGTCTCAGGTCTTAGAGACAGACTCCGGAATCGGGAAGGTGATGGTTGTGCGGGTGTTCGTGGCTGGTGGGACCGGGTCTTGGAGCGGCGGCTGGTGCCCCAGCTTTGGCCCTGGGCCACCAGGTGACGGCGACGACGACGAGCGCGGCCAAGCTGGGTTTGCTGGCGCAGCTGGGCGCAGAGGGCATCGTGATGGACGGGCTGGATGCGGCGTCCGTGGGCGTGGCGGGGGCCGCGGCCGGGCCGGACGCGATCGTGCATCAGATAACGGGCCTCTCCGAGGCGCACGCCGGCAAACGGCCGGGCGCCTGGGACGAGCAGCTCGAGCTCGTGCGGAAGCGGCTGTTCCCCCTGGTCGGGGGTGGCACGCATCAGCGACTAAACCAAAACCCAGCCAGTCGGCTGTTGCCTCTGGTCGGGGGTGGCACCGGCTACGTCTCGTGGGGGTGCATGTCGACGACGCCGCGAGCGCTGCCGTCCTGGCAAAGGAGCAGAACGCGAAGGGGTGTTCAACATCGTCGACGACGAGCCGGCCCCCGTCAGCGAGTGGCTTCCGTTCCTCGCGGAGTGCGCCGGGGCCAGGCCGCCGCGACGAATTCCCGGCGTGGCTGGCCCGGCTGCTGGCCGGCGAGATGGCGGTGGGCATGGTGACCGAAGGGCGCGGTTTCTCCAACGCCAATTCCAAGCGGGAGCTCGGCTGGGAGCTGCGCTACCCGTCGTGGCGGCAGGGTTTCAAGGAAGAGCTGGCCTGACCCGGGGCGAGGAGTTCGCGCAGCCGCGGCCGCTGCTGTCGTCCAGCCGGGGCATTTCGATGTCCAGTCGATGTCCTACCTTCTATGCCGCGGTGAGTCTTTGGCTTCGCTGCGGTCTAATTCCTCATGGACGCAACCAATCTTGCTGGTCTTTACGATTTACCGCTGCTCGAGTGGTCCCAGATCCAGGCTCGACTAGATGAGGGCGTCACCCAAGTGCCGGACTCCGGCGGTCCCAACCGGCACACATGTTGGTTGACCACTCTTAACGCGGACGGCAGCCCACACGTGACTGGAATCGGTGCCTCGTGGGTTGACGGCTCCTTCTGGTTCCAGACGGGTCAAGGCACCCGCAAAGGCAAAAATCTGGCTAGAGACGCTCGATGCGCGCTCAGCGTGGCCATCGAGGACTTCGATCTCGTTATCGAAGGCACTGCTAGCAAGATCACCGATCCAGGAACCGTGGCAGCTATGGCGGCACGTTGGGCCAGCGAGGGATGGCCTGCCCGAGTCGACGAAACCGGCCACGCGCTCACTGCCGATTACAGTGCTCCTTCGGCCGGTCCGCCGCCATGGTTTGTGTATCGCCTCACGGCGAGCAAGGCAACCGCGGTGGCGACGATCGCGCCAGGAGGCGCCACACTCTGGCGATTCTGAAGAGACTCCCGCTCGGTTCAATCGACAGCATTCTGGTAGCGCGCTGTCGGTTCTTGCTCCTTAGCTTCTCGGTTAGCGAGGATGCCAGACCAAGGAAAGCATCGTTGGAACAGATCGGACCGGGGCCCGCTCGACATCACACTTTCTCTGGTCATCCTGGTCGTAGTTTGCTCGGCAATCTCAAGAGCGGCACTAGGCAGGAGCTCGACTCGCAATCAGGGGTCGGTCCGTGGCCCACGCGCCGCCCGCCGTGCCCTCTTGGAGGAAGGCGGCACGCAGGCCGCGTCGCGCCCGCATGACTCCGGGGAAAATAGTCACGACCCCATGCGCGAATTGGCACGGCCACGAGGGAGCGCAGACATGACCACAACTGTCACCGGGCCCGCCGAGATCCTGGCTCTCGCCGGTGCCGACCTCGGCCATACGGCCTGGCTGGAGATCACACAGGACCGGGTCGACACGTTTGCTGACGCGACGAGCGACCACCAGTGGATCCATGTGGACGTCGAGCGCGCGAAGGAGGGACCGTTCCATGGCACGATCGCGCACGGATACCTGACCCTGTCGCTTCTAGTCCCCTTATTCAGCGAACTCCTCGAGATCAGGGGGATGTCGATGAGCGTCAACTACGGGCTCAACACGGTACGCTTCCCCGCTCCGGTCCCAGTCGGCGGGAAGATACGGCTCGCGGGCAAGGTCGGCGACGTCGCGGAAGTGAAGAGCGGGGTCGAGATGATCATCGACTTCGTCGTCGAGCTCGACGGCAGCGAGCGGCCTGCCTGCGTCGCCCAGGCGGTCTACCGACACTACGTCTGAGCACGCTTTAGCGCTGCGGAATGATCAGGTTTCGAGGCGCTCAATGGAGGTTCGGCACCAGGTCTAGCACTCCGTTGATCAAAGCAGCGATCAGATCGGCGTGTAAGGAACCGGCTACAAAGCCGCTCGGCGGTTGGCCCAATCACTCTTCACTCGCGCAGAAAGTCGGCGATGGTCTCCGCCACCTCCTCAGCCTGCTCAAGCAGGAAAAGGTGCCCACCGCCACGTATGACACGCAGACGTGCGTTGGGAATCCGCGACGCGAGCAGGCGACCGTTGGCGACCGGAACGATCGGGTCGTCATCGCCGGTAAGCACGAGGGTCGGCTGCTGGATACGGTGGAGCCAGAGCACGCTTGTCCAGCCCGCGGCCGCATAGAGCTGGTGGGCATACCCCATCATCGACGGCGGGTGTGCGAATCTTGCGGCCAGTGCCGCGGCATTCGGGTCCGTACGAGAGCGCCCGCCGAACACCTCGGGGGCGATCCGGCGGTAGTAGACGGGGTCGAGGTAACGCCGCGGCGTGGCCAGTGCAAGCAGGGCCCTGGGGTTGCCGGGCACGCTGATGGCGCCGCTCGACGTGGCGGCCAGGACGAGCCGGCGCACGCGGTCCGGAGACTGATAGGCCAGTTGCTGGGCCACGCCTCCCCCGAAGGAGACCCCGAGGATGTCCACCCGCGCATAGCCGATGCAGTCAAGGAGGTGCTCGGCCGTGCGTGCCAAGCCGCTGAAGCGTTGGGGGACGCGGTACGCCGAAGAGCCACCCGTCCCCGGTGCGTCGTAGGCGATCGTATGAATGCCGCGCGGGTGCAGCAATCGCTCGAGCGGCGACCACATGTCCAGGTGACCACCAATTCCCATGATGAGCAGCAAGGGGCTCCCCTGGCCGCGTGTCGATACACGGAGGGTGAGGCCGTCGACGGCAATCATTCGGATCCGAGACCCGCCAACGGGCGGCATGGCAGACGGGGCAGTGCGATCAGGCAAAGGCGCTGGAGCCGGTTATGTCGCGCCCGACGATGAGTGTCTGGATCTCGGCCGTGCCCTCGTACGTGTAGAGCGCTTCGATGTCGACCATGTGTCGGATGACGTGGTAGTCGAGCAGGATGCCGTTCCCTCCGAGGATCTCGCGTGCCATCCGACACACGTCGCGGGCTTTCACCGTGTTGTTCAACTTCGCGAGGGCGGCGATCGTGTCAGTGAACCGGCCTTCCTCCATCAGGCGGCCCAGCCTAAGACAGTAAAGCTGCATCGCGGTCACCTCGCAGAGCATCGCGACGAGCTTCTCCTGGATCATTTGGAAGGCAACAAGCGGCTTGCCGAATTGTCGGCGTTCCATGGCATAGGTGAGCGCGATCTCGTACGCGGCGACAGCGTGACCGAGGGACGCCCATGCGACCGTGTTGCGGGTGCCGGCGAGCACCCGGCCCGCGTCCTGGAAGGAGCGGGAATTGGCCAGCAGGTTTCCCGCGGGGATTCGGCAATCGTTGAGCCGGATGTCAGCGTTCCACACCGAACGCAGCGAGACCTTGCCCTCGATGACGTTCGCCTCGTATCCCGGATTGCCCCTCTCGACCAGGAACCCCTTGACCTGCCCGTCGGCGGTGTCCCTGGCCCACACGACCACGACGTCGGCGATCGTGCCGTTGCCGATCCAGCGCTTCGCCCCATCAAGCACCCAGACGTCGCCGTCGCGTTGTGCCGAGCATTCGAGCGCGATCGAGTCCGACCCATGCTGCGGCTCGGTGAGGGCGAACGCGCCGATCTTCTCCAGCCGTGCCATCGCCGGCAGCCAGCGATGCTTCTGTTCCGCGGAGCCCAGCATTTCGATGGACCTCATGGCGAGTCCGCAGTGGACGCCGTAGAACGTGCCCACGCTTGCATCGCCGCGGTTGAGCTCCATGTTCACCAGCCCGGCCGCGATCGGGCTCATGGACGGACAGCCATAGCCCTCGATCCCGTCGCCGACGATGTCCAGCCTGGCCATCTTCTCGACGAGCTCGAATGGAAACTCCGCGCGCTCCCAGTACTGGTTGATAACCGGGAGGACATCGTTATCGATGAACCGTCGCGTCCGTAGCAGATAGTCCATCTCCGACTCGGTCAGCTGCTCTTCGATCAGGAAGTAGTCAGTACCCCTGGCGCGGCCGATGTCTGTGGTCCCCACGGGTTTCCTCCTACGTCCCGAATACGTAACTGCCTGGCGCATCGGCCAACGGCTCGAGCTGGCCGCCTCCCAGGTTGTGAGGAGCCACCTCCCGCCCGCAGCGTTCGCGTAGCCATGCGACGTAGTCGTTCCACCAAGTCCCGCTGACGGTCTGAGCGGCCCTGAGGAACTGGGGTGGGTCCTGCGGGTTATGCCCGGCAACCTGGTACTTCGCCTTCGGGTTCCCCGGCGGATTGACGATCGCCGCGACGTGCCCGCTTGTCGACAGCACGAAGCGCGTTTGTCCGCCCAGAAGGTGGGCAGTGCGATAGCAGGACTCCCAGTCGCAGAGGTGGTCGGCCACGCCGGCGAGGACATACGCATCGGTCTTCACGGCGCCCAGATCCACAGGTGTGCCCAGCAAGCCAGTCTCGCCCGGATGGGTCAGCGCATTCTGGACAGCGAGCTGTAGGAACTCGCGATGCAGGCGTGCCGGCATTCGGGTGACATCGGCATTCCAGAACAAGATGTCGAACGCCGGCGGCTGCCTGCCCAGCAAGTAGTTGTTGACCCAGTAGTTCCAGATCAAGTCGCGAGGGCGCAACCACGCGAAGACCTCTGCCAGCAAGCGGCCGTCCAGGTATCCCTTCCGCGCTGAAGCTGCAGCCGCGGCTGCGGCCGTGCGTTGGTCGATGACCGTGCCCGCGAGCCCTGCACGGGACTGGTCCAGGACAGTGACCACCAGCGTGAGCCCCGCGAGCCGGTCGGCGTCGGCGGTGGCGGCAAGGTGAGCGGCAGTCATCGACGACACGATGCCTCCGGAGCAAGCGCCGTACAGCACGGCCCGATCGACCCCGGTCACCCGCTGCACCGCATCGAGTGCGTCGAGAATTCCCTGCCCGTAGGCGTCGAGGCCCCAGTCGCGCTGCTCCGAGCCCGGGTTTCGCCAAGACACCATGAAAACCTGCACACCCTGCTGTACGAGGAACTCGACCATGCTGCGACCGGGTGCCAGATCCATCACATAAAACTTGTTGATCATTGGGGGGATGACAAGCAGCGGAACCTCGAGCACGGTCGCAGTCTGCGGTTGGTACTGGATGAGCTCGAACAGCTCAGTGCGCAGTACCACCGCACCCGGCGATATCGCCAGGTTCTTTCCCACCTGGTACGGAGAGGGGTCGACCATCTGCGGGATCCGGGGCGGCGATGCCATGTCGGAAACGAACGCGCGTGCGCCGCGCACGAAGTTCATCCCCGCCGTGTCGATTGCCGCCTTCCATGCCGCAGGGTTGGTAACTGGCGAGTTCGATGGCGACATGGCCTCGATGAGGTTGTCCACAACGAACTCGACGCGCTGCGCCGATGCCCAGTCGAGGCGCGCGTCTTCCACGAGCGTCGTCGCTGTCTTGCCGCTTACCAGATAGGCCTGCAGGAGGCGGCGTAGCAACGGATTTCCGGTCCAGGCCTCATCGGCGAAGCGGCGGTCGCGTGGCGTGGGGAGCACGGTGGACCGCCCGACCGTGATCCTCGCGAGCTCGACAGTCAACCCCACGCCACGACGGGTCACCGTCCAGGGTCGCCGTGCGAGCCCGCCGACCAGCTTTGCGGTCCCCATGCCTGGCAGGAACCGCCGGTAGGTGCCCAGTGCTGCGTCGGCCCACAACACATCGTAGGGTTCGGCGCGCTCCCCAGCCTGATGCTCCGGATCGTTTGACTCGGTGAGTCGTCGCCGGGCGTTTAGCTGGCTGACGTCCGCTGCCTCAGCCATCGCAGATCAGTTCCCGACGGCGTCCGGCGGCTTGATCTCACGCTTGAGGATCTTCCCGGTCGGCCCCATGGGCAGCGCGTCGACAAGCCACACATGTCGGGGGTACTTGTAGCCCGCGATCCGCGCTCTCACGTACTCGCGCAGCTCCTCGGGGGCTGCCGACGCGTTGGGCTTGAGCACAACCGCCGCGGCGACCTCTTCGCCGTGAGTAGGGTGCGGGACTCCGATCACCGCAGCCAACGCCACAGCGGGGTGCTCGTACAGGACCTCCTCTATCTCTCGGGGGTACACATTGAACCCGCCTCGGATGATCAGGTCCTTCTTGCGGTCGACGATGAAGTAGTAGCCGTCGTCGTCCCGCTTGGCCATGTCACCGGTGCGGAACCAGCCGTCTCGGATCGCCTCCGCGGTTGCTTCTGGCCGGTCCCAGTAGCCCTTCATCACGTTGTGGCCGCGGATCGCGATCTCTCCCACGTCGCCTTCGGGCGTGTCATTCCAGTTGTCGTCGATCAGCCGGAACTCCACACCCGCGATGGGAGTGCCGATCGAGCCGGCCTTGCGCTGCCGATCCGGGTGGTTGAACGAGGCCACCGGCGATGTCTCAGACAGGCCGTATCCCTCCAGCAGAATGCATCCGAGCGCCGACTCGACCCCGCGCAAGATCTCGACCGGCAACGCGGACCCTCCCGACACGCACAGTCGCAACGCTGAGGTGTCGTACTGGCCATGCTTCGACTGCTGCAGCAGGGCCGTATACATGGTGGGAACGCCCTCCATGATCGTGACCCGGTCCCGCTGCAGGATCTCCAGCGCGGCGGTTGCATCGAAGCGGGGCAGCAACGTGAGGCACGCCTCGGCGCGTATTGCCGTGTTCAACCCGCATGTCTGTCCGAACGAGTGGAACAAAGGGAGCCCTCCGAAGATCACGTCGCCGCGCTCAGCCGAGAGCAGCCGAACAAACTCCTCGGCGTTCCGGCTCATGTTCGAGTGGGTGAGTTCTGCACCTTTCGGTTTGCCAGTCGTGCCCGACGTGTAGAGGATCACCGCCGTGTCAGCTTCGTCCCGCTTCGCGACGCCACGCTCCGGCGCGACCTGCGCCAGCGACACCTCGAACTCGCCGCTCGCGACGACGACACACTCGGTGCCAACGTCGGCCGCCCCCTTACTCGCCTCATCAGCGAAGGATGCGTACGCGAAGATTGCACGTGCTCCGGAGTCACCGAGGTAGTAGGCCACCTCCCGCGACTTCAACAGCGGGTTCATGGGAACAACTGCGCAGCCGGCTCGCAGCACTCCGTAGTAGACGACCGGGAACAAGGTCACATTCGGCAACATGATGCCCACCCGGTCGCCGGGCCCTACGCCCTTCGCCCGCAAGAGGGCTGCGACGCGGGCGCTGCCATCGTCGAGCTCGCCGTAGGTCATGATCAGGTCACCCTGACGCAGTGCGGGCCTGCTCGCGTCGTCCCGGGCAGATTCGGCCAGGAAGCTCGCAAGGTTCACCATCGCAGACTCCTCGCCAAAGCCCGACGACCCATGACCCGACCCATTCTCGACCTTGCGTGAACCCCTCGCAACTGTCGCCGAGACCGGGGTTGGTGACCCAGCGTTCGATCGGCATCTGCACTGCTGGACTTGTGGGTCGGTCATACGCCCGGTGATGCAGGGCCGGTGATCACCAGGAGCGGGTGACGAGAATCGAACTCGCATGACCAGCTTGGAAGGTCCCGGTCAGCGTGTGTACACGCGCGACCGCAGGCTTCAAGATGCGCCCGGGAGTCGCCGCGAATGACCGGTTTCGCCGCGTCTCTAGGGCCGAAATACACCGGTCATGGCGCCCACTGTCCATGTCCGTGAACCCATGTTTCGGACCGTCCGCCCGACGTTCGTGCCGCCGTCAATGGTCGAGAAGAGGCACTCCGCGCATGGAGTCTCACGCGGCAACTGAGTCTAGAACTGAAATTGGTCGCATCCACCCGCCTAGCAGGTCGTCGTGTGCACATTCCAGGGTGCGTGGTCCAAAGGTAAGGATCCGACGGTGGGCGGCCATGACCGCCTGAATGTCGGACCGTTCAGTGGGAGAGCAGCGCAGCCCGGGCGGGATCCAGCAGGGATTCGAACGGCAGCGCCTCGACGACCGGCAGGTCGTGTGCGCGTGCCTCGTCGGCCAGCCAGGCGCCCTACTGGAAGATCCGCCGGTTCATCAGCCGATGGCGGTCCTCGAGCGGGAACCCTCCCCGACGCGGGATGAGCGCTGCCTCGACGTCAGCCTCGGTGCGCTGGACGACGTACACCGCACGCACCTCCGTGTCGGGCAGCTCGAGCTCCGACACGAACGACGGCAGCAGCCACGCCCGTCCCACCACCAGCCGCTCGTGAGCCTCGAGCTCGTGCCCCAGCACCGTCGGCAACGCGCGACACGGCTCGCCCGACGCGGCGACATGGGCGGCCAGAACGTCGTCGTCTGACACCCTCCTCTCGGCGCATCCGGCGATCGATGTCGAGGACGTCCTGCGCCGGTGTGCCCTCACGAGCGGCGACCTTCATCGCCAGCCAGATCGAGTCCAGCTGCAACCAGCCCGCGTCGAGCTCGTGCGCCAAGGCCTTGGCCAACGTGAACTTGCCGGACCCCGCGGAGCCGGCGACCAGCGAGACGAGGGCAACAACCTGGAGGGCATCCGTCGGATTCTGATATGCAGGACGACATCGATGAACTCCGGCCAGGCTCGAGCAGCTGACCTCCCTGCTTGCCGCTGTTCAGGAGTCGGCTGGATCACGCGTATTCACCGCTGATCCGCTTGGTGGTGTGCATCTCGGCCGCCCGGGGGCGGCGACCGCTCGCCCTTCCCGGGCGTCCACTGCCCCTGAGTGATCTGCTACGCCCTGAAAACGCAACACCAGTGAGCTGAATGGGTGCCAATTAGGCACCTTCGAGTGCACTGGTGATTCAAAACCAGGGCCGCGCGGCGGAGATGCCGGTGTCAAAGAGTGAGGACTCATCGCCGGTCGCGTCCCTGGCCTCAAGGATCGCCTCATCGCTCACCCGTGTCCGGGTGGCTTCCACGCGCGCTCGCACACGGGCGATGACCTCGCGATCCAGATTGGCCTCGAGCGCGTCTGCAGCAGCTGTTGCACCACCGGCTGCAGCAAACGCGGCAGCCGCCCGCTTGGCGCCATCGGCTCGTTCCATAGCTTCGCGCACCGCCCGGCGCAACCGGTCAGGGCGCAAGCGGCTTGCCGGAAGACGGGTCCCGGCCTGTGCCACTTCGACGCGGCGAGCGACCTCCAACTGGTCGCGACCGAAGGGGACGGCACAGACCGGCACACCGTGGGAGCGATCGAGTGGAGGAGCAGGTTGAGCTCGTCAACCAGGCCCTCGCGCAGCAGCTAGCGGACCGTGGTCGGGCTGCCAACATGGCGATGTCGCCGCCATCCTGTGCCTTGATGTCGGCAACTTATCCCACCAATTCGATCACGCGGGAATCTTCATGCGTGTCTCTAATGAGCGTTGGGCCAAGGCCGGCCTCGAGTTCGCTGACGGGCGGGCGCAGATCGGCGCGGTGGTCACCGACGGACTCTCGGATTGGTCACTCGCACCCGCAGCTGACTGGGCGGGACAACGCATCCTCATCCGGGTCAGTCGTTCAGCTCGGTTGTGGCCCGTGTGTGGCCCGCGAATCAGGCTGGTGATCATCTAAGACGGCCGGAAGTCCGACCTCGAACGGCTCCCTGACCAGGGCAAATCTGCGACTGCACACCGCATAATCGGCCCGAGATGACCAGCCTGCCGCGATCTGATGCCGCGTCGCCACGTTCGATTATTGGCCGTGGAACAGCCCCTGACTAGGGCTTACGCCATGGAGCGGGTGACGAGAATCGAACTCGCATGACCAGCTTGGAAGGTCGCAGTCGTTTCGCCTGCGGGCGGGCATTGAGTCATCTTGCTGCGCTGATGGCTGACCTGGTTGACGGGCAGTCGCCGTGGGTGATGGCCCGTCAATGGCCCAAGTCTGACCCGACTGCGACGGCGCGATCGGGATTCCGAGCGGGCTGGCTGCCTCGCCAGCGGCTGGGGATAATAAGCCGTCGCGGCCGATCCCCGCCGTGGGGTTGCAACGGTTGATGGATGCGTTTGCTGAATTTCTGCTTGCGTGGCGGAGGCGCTGAGGAGGCGGCCGCGAGCAGAGTGAATCATCACGGTCTGGCTTTCAGCTTGATGCCCCTGACCTGAGGCTGGTCCGGTCCGAACGAGAATGACAGCGTTGCCGACTGCTCATCGCCGGACAGGTGTCCGGAGAATGTGATCGTTCCGTGTTGTTGGACGCCGTGTGCATGCACCGTGGGCCACTGGCTCTTAAGTGCGTCGGACTCGAGCGTCTTGCCAGGTCCGCTGAGCACGCAGAAGGGCCCTAGCGGCAGACTCTTCGGGATGGTGCCGTGGTTCAGCGCGGTTACCTCGACTCGGGTGTAATGGTCCGTCTCGTAGATTCGGTTCACAGTCAGGTCCACGCCTCCGCCCGATCCTCGCGGTTGGCCGACAAGCCGCTCGGCCACCGGAGTCTCCCGACCGGTGAAGTACCCGACGGCGTAGCGAACCCCCACCGTGGCAGCTAGGGCGGCGATACCCAGGACGAGGAGGATCGCGAGGACTCCGGTGACGGACGACGCGGTTCGGGCCGGCGGTATAGGTGATTGGGTGAATGACGGTTGCCCGCCGTCTCTCGCGTGCTCAGCCTGCTGTCCCGATGAGCTGACGTGGTTCACGACTGCGCCGATGACCACCACGACACCGCTCACCACATTGGGAAGCAGCCATGGCAGCCACCCCTCTAGCTTGGAGAAGTACGTGTTCAGCGAGGCGGCCAGCAGGCCGATGACCCACAAGACCAGTGCAGCGATGATCGCGCGCCTTAGCGTATTGCGCTGCTTCCGCGGAGTCCTGGACTGACTGCCGCGTCCGCCAGAGGCTTCGGAATCACTGCCGTGTCTTGCACCCCTGTGGTGGAAGGTGAGAGAC
>JBKOZG010000179.1:0-20047 GCA_046725775.1 Actinomycetota bacterium
GGCGAGGAGATGGCTTGAGAGGAAGATCGTCGCTCCCTCGTAGTTCAGCTGCAGCAACAGGCGCCGGATCTCCTGAGTGCCCCGCGGGTCGAGGCCATTGCTCGGCTCATCCAAGATCAACAGCGGCGGTCTGCGCAGCAGAGCGGCCGCCAAGCCCAGCCGCTGCCGCATCCCCTGCGAGTAGGCGCGAACCGGCCGGCGATCGGCGGCGCTAAGCCCCACCTGCTCCAGTGCTGTGCCGATCCGGGCACGGCGCACTTGTCGTGGGCTGCGGTCAGCCCCCGCGGCGTCGAGGATTGCGAGGTTGACAGCGCCGGACAGATGGGGGTAGGCACCAGGACTCTCTACCAGCGTTCCGACGCGTGGTAGCACCTTTGGGCGCGCGGCCGGCATTGGCATTCCCAGCACCTCCGCTTCGCCAGCGGTCGGAAGCACCAATCCAAGCAACATCCGAAGTGTTGTGGTCTTGCCGGAGCCGTTGGCTCCGAGGAATCCGTACACCTCGCCGGTGCGTACCTCGAGGTCAACCGCGTTGACGGCCCACAAGTCCCCATATCGCTTGGTCAACCCCTGGGTGCGGATGGCATCCCCGTTGGTCATCGCCAGGCTGGTCATAGCCCCGCCAATAACTCGGCCGCTGCTCTGTGCAATGTCTCGGAATTCACCGTGCCAGCCAGGAGGAACGAGCCGCGCCGTCCGCGAAACGGCGTGATCAACAATCCGACAGGACCGATGGGCGCCAGGATTCCGACATCGGTGAACTCGACGCCGCCACGATCGCTGAGTTGCCGCCGGAGCGGCCCGGCGACGCGGCCGCGCAGCGGTAATGCGATCAAGGTGGTCGGGCCGCGCCCGTAGATGCCAACGGCACCCGGGTCCTCACCATCGCGCGACGACAAACCGGCCAGGGAAACAGGGAGATCGTACGGGGCGAACGCATTCGCCGCCGCCGCAACGTCGACGGACTGCTCGTAGTTCACCTGCACGCCCGCGCCAGGGTTGAAGGCAGTGGTTCCAGCGGCGGGCTCGCTCAGGCTGAGCTCGAGGAGCCTCGTGGTGAGTACCGGGCGTTGCTCGCCGACGCCGTACAGCTCCACCCGCAACGGCAGGCCGCTGTCAGGCTCGGCCCAGATGTCGACGTGGGCAACGGTTGTGGATGACTCGTTTGGCGTCAGCCGCAGACCGGGCGTGTCGATGCCCGCCACTCGCCTGGAAGGCAGTCGGCTCAGCTCGTCGTCACGCGCATGCCGCATCACTTCGCGAGCCAGGGTCGGAGGCAGCAGATCGGATGCATCGGGCAGCCGAATCTCGGAGACAGGTGAATACGTTGCCGTCTCCGATTCGAAAACCCAGCGGATGGTGTATCCCTGCTGCCGGAACAAGTCGGTCTCACCGGTGCTCCGGATCCGGTCGACCCGCCAGTCATCTGTATTTCGCCACCACACCCGCAGCTGGGTGTTCTCGCCCAGCAGTTGGGCCAACGTTGCGAATGACTCGTTGTCAGGCACCTGCAGCGTTCCGGATGTCTCCACGAAGCCAGACCATGGAACATCCGCCGACTGTTGTACGCGCTGGGCCAGCTCGGTGGCAGCGATGTCAGACGGTGGGGCAGCTCGTGCCCCCAGCACGATAGGCGTGGCAACCAGCGCAGCTGCGGTGAACAGCACCACCAGCCAGCGGGCCGACATGGCGCCACTGTAGGTCGGCCGCACTAATGCGGGCGAAAACGTGAATCGGCCTGCCCTCGGCAGTGTTGGACTCAGCTAGGTCGTCTTGATCGGATACCGACAACGATGACCAATGCGCCCAAACTTTGATCGCCGTACCCGATGGCTGGCCAGGTGCCCGAAGCTCACATCGTGATATTGCCGATTGCCGTTTTGTTGGCGACCATTGCCGCTGTCACTAAAAGATCTTTCGCAACGTCGCAAGAATCAGCCGTCACCCGCTGATTCGTGTCACAAACTCTCCGTCGTGGCAGACAGCGGGTTTTGGCCGCGGCGATGGTTTCGGTATGGTAACGACGAAACTCGCGAACAAGCATTTGAGCCCCCGAGATGCGTCCCCACCGCGTCGTGGACCCCAGCGATGCCGGCTGCCAAATATTGCTTTCAGGAAACCGTTATGCCGCAAGTCGCACCACCTAGATCGCAGCAGAGTTATCGACACGAGGCGTTCATGTGGCGCGATCCGGATGACTACGCCTCGGTCCTCGGGCCATTCCTCGAAGACGGGCTCGCGGCAGGCGAGGCGGTGATGGTGGCCGTAGTGCGACGCCATGCCAGCTGGTTGCGCGAGAGCTTGGGGACTCAGGCTCGCAAGGTCAAGTTCGTCGACATGGCCAAACTCGGCCGGAACCCGGCACGCATCATTCCGGCCTGGCAGAAGTTTGTGGATCAGCACTCTGGCTATGGCCGTCCCGTACGTGGAATTGGCGAGCCGATTTGGGCGGGGCGGCGTCCCGAGGAGATCCTCGAATGCCAGCTACATGAGGCACTGCTCAATGTGGCGGTTGATCCAAAGATTCCGCTCTGGTTGATCTGTCCCTACGACCTTCGAGCGCTCGACCCGTCGGTCATCAAGGAAGCCCATCGCAGCCACCCTGCCGTCATGGATGGAGACAGCTACCACGGGAACTCCCAATATGGTGGCCGTGCCCATGTCGAGGCGATGTTCGGCTCAGACCTTCCTGAGCTCGATGGCAAACCTGCGGAGTACCCGTTTACCCAGGAGTCAGTCGACCGTGTCTTCAATATTGTGACTTTGGAGGCTTACGGCGCCGGTCTCTGGTCAGACAAGGTCACTGAACTGGCGGCAACAGCCCGGCGGCTCGCGTCCTGCAGCGTCCGACGGGGCGCCATGGAAGGGACAATTCGGATGTGGGACGCGCCGCATGCGCTGATCTGCGAGGTGTCGGACAACACCATGATCGACGATGTGTTGGCCGGGTCGCGTGCACTCGTCTCGAGCGACCGCGATGGACTGTCATCTGCGAACCGGAAGTGCGACCTCGTGCAGCTGCGCTCCACTGATTCCGGGACGACGGTGCGGCTCCACATGTGGAAGTAGCCAGTGGCTGGTCTTGGTGAGGTCGCTCAACTGGGCCCAGAGGGCTTGGCAAGCGATCTTGCTCGGCGGGGCTCGTCCGGGGGCATTGAAGCTGGAGAAGGAACGCCTACAAGATCAACGATTTGTATCGCCAGACCAGCCCCTATCGAGGTTCCGGCTGGCCTCACCGGGTAGGTCGAGGGCCTCGCGGGGGCAGTTCCTGCACTGTTGCCAGAGGGGCTGCGTGGGGTTCTGCGACGTTACCCACGCTGCCCGACCACTCGCTGGACGAGAACGGTGACCAATTCGTGGGGAATCGGCTTCGCCAACAGGAATTTGGCGGTCCCCTGACCAGACAGATAGGGAGCAACCTGCTGTTCCAACGCGTCGTCGAGGCCCGGTATTGGGTAAAGGCTGATGTGCTTCTTCCAGCCCGCTAGATACACGACGGGCCTCCCGCCAATGCTGAACGTGGGGATCTGATAGCTGATCGACTCTGTCGCGCCGGGCGCCGCTGCATGGATTGTGTCACGTACCGCTTGGAGCACGGTCTGCACGTCGGGCGGGAATGTCGCGATGTAGTCATCGACAGACGCGAAATTCTGTGCCACAGTTCCCTTTCGTCATCTGCGCCGGCTCCGCCGGTTCGCGGTCGCCTCCGTCATTGCGCGATAGATCTCGGTGAGAGCGCGTCGCTGTCGTGCCGTCAATCCCGGGTCTGTGGAGATTGCGGCGACGAAGGATGCGTGCTCGGCTGGCCGGCCCTGATCGTGATCATGGTCCTTCTCCCCGCCATGATCATCGTCGGTTTCTGAACGCAGAGTCTTGGGTGGAACGCCCAATGTTGCCGCGATCGTTTCCAGCACAGCCTCCGATGGAGCCCGCAGCCCGTGCTCGATCTGAGAGAGGTACGGGTTCGAGATGCCGGCCATCGCCGCGACTTGACGCATCGACAGCTCAGCCAGCTCTCGCTGCCGGCGGATGAGTTCGCCCACCAGATTCTCCGAAGACTCCGGCCCTGGATTCATGGCCACCATCCTAGAGAGCAAACCTGTGATGGATCTCGCACTCGTTCCGCTAGCTCGGCTAGCGATTCTTGGCTAACATGGGGCGAGGTCGTACCAACAATCCAAGGAGAAGCACCGTGACTACAACCTCAACTGAGCAGATTAAAGACTTCACTGAGGGCTTCGGCGAGGCAGCCGAACGCTACCGCGCGATCAATGAGAAGCTGGTCGAGACCTGCAAGAAGACCGCTAGCGCCGCGCTTGACAGCTACGAGCAGACGGTCGCTGGCTATGTCGATTTCAGGCAGCAGCTTGCGCAAGCGACGCAGCTCGAGTGGGTTAGCACTGTTGTCAAGGCGCAGAATGACTTTGTCACCGAAGTCAATGCGGCATACCTCTCTGCGGCTCGGGATGTGCTGAAGTAAGCCGTATTCTCAAGCCGTGAGCACGCAGCCGTCGACTGATGATCAACTGCAGCTCGGTGAGATCATCCGTCGGCAACGGGAGCTGGCCGAGCTTTCCATGCGTCAAGTCGCGGCGATGGCCGGCATCTCGAATCCGTACCTCTCTCAGATCGAACGTGGGCTCCGTGTTCCGTCGGAGGCTGTGCTCCGTGCGATCGCCGACTCCCTCAACGTCTCTGCCGACATGCTCGGAGGCGAAGAGCCTGCCGAGGGTGTGGCGGAGGTCATTGAGGCAATTCAGGCCGATCCGGACCTCACCGCTTCCCAGCGTCGCTCGCTGATTGAGGCATACCAGGCGCTTCGCCAGGTCACGATCCGACGCCGTAGGGGTCGGGCTTGATGAGCGACACGACAGCCTCGCAGCCCGGTGTGGACCACGAGTGGGACACAATCGATCAGGCTGTCCGTGCGCAGCTCAGCCTGCTGCTGACGGCCGGCACGAAGTTGATCAACAGCAGCAGACTGGTGGGTCGGCTGGATCCGATCTCGTTGTTCCCAGCGGTGCTGCGTACCAGTGTGGCCGCGGCTTCTCGGCCCGACAGAATGGCCAGCGTGGTAACTCTGGCGGCAGCCGACATGCTTCGGGCGACGGCAGCTGCCACGGTGCGCGCGGTCGGCGGCACTTCGGCGTATCAGCCAAAGCATGCAAATGACAAGCGGTTCGCCGATCCGGCGTGGAGTGGCAATGCCGCGTATTGGCTCGTCAGGGAGATCTATCACGGGTGGGCGCAGTCGCTGCTCGCGATTGTCCGAGACGCCGACACTCCTCCGGAGGTGAGACAGAAGGCGGAGTTTGCGGTTCAGCTGATGATCGACGCGCTGGCGCCCACCAACTTCGTGCTGGGAAATCCTGCCGTGATCAAGAAGGCGTTGGAGACTGGCGGCTTGTCTCTCGCCAAAGGCGGGCGCAACTTCGTCCGTGATCTGCTGACGAATCAGGGTGCTCCGCGGCAGGTGATCCCAGGTGCGCACACCGTCGGCAAGGACATGGCTGTCAGTCCCGGCAAGGTGGTGTTCCGCAATGAGTTGATGGAGCTGATCCAATACGCACCCAGCACGGCGGAGGTACATGATATCCCGCTGCTGTTCAGTCCGCCGTGGATCAATAAGTACTACGTGATGGATCTAGCTCCGGGCCGCAGCCTCGTGCAATGGGCTGTTGACCACGGGCACACTGTCTTCATGATCAGTTATCGCAATCCTGATGAGCGGATGCGTCATGTGAAGATGGACGACTACCTGATCTCGGGCCCGGTCGCGGCCCTTGAGGTAGTCGGCAACATCACTGGTGCCGATAAGATCAACCTGCTCGGACTGTGCCTCGGCGGCACGCTCACGATGGCGACTCTTGCCTACCTCGATGCAGTCGGAATGGACTTGATCAACTCAGCGACGTTCCTGAATACCCTGATCGACTTCAGCGAACCAGGACTGCTCGGTGTCTTCACCGACCAAGCCACCATCAGTCGGCTGGAACGGACGATGCTGCGCACCGGCTTCCTGCCGAAGGAGGACATGCAGCGCTCTTTCAATCTGCTCCGCACCAACGACCTCGTCTGGAACTACGCCGTGAGTAGCTGGCTGATGGGGGAGGAGCCACCCGCCTTCGACCTGCTCAGCTGGAACAACGATTCGACTCGAATGCCGGCCGAGATGCATACCTTCTATTTGCGCAGCTGCTATGTGGAAAACCAGCTCGCCCGCGGCGTGATGGAACTCGCCGGGCAACGACTTGATCTTGGAAAGATTGATCAAGATCTTTACTTCCTTTCCGCCGAGCAAGATCACATCGCACCGTGGCGCAGCGCGTACGCCGGCGCCCGACTGCCTGCCGGGGACGTACGGTTCGTGCTCTCAAACGCCGGGCACATTGCAGGCATCGTGAACCCGCCGAGCCCGAAGTCTGTTCATCGTGTGATTGAGAGTGGCCAGCCGCTACCCGCCGATCCCGCCGATTGGCTCGCAGCAGCGACAACTCATCCCAGCACCTGGTGGGAGGACTGGGCGCAGTGGATCGCGGCTCGGGCGGGGGCCAAGCGAAAGCCGCCGCAGATGGGCAGCGAGGTGTACTCGCCGATTACCGACGCGCCCGGCACGTACGTGCTGGAACGCTGAGTTTTGCGGCGCTTCGGTCGTGGAGACGGTCCTCGCCTCTGAACCTGGCTACATGTCCATGCCGCCGTTGACACCCCACACCTGACCGGTGATGTAGGACGACTCGTCCGCGGCGAGGAATCCTACAATCCTCGCAACCTCCTCGGGGCGCCCGAAGCGACGCAGCGGAATCTGAGCTTTGATCCTGTCGAGCACCTTCTCCGGTACCGCCGCAACCATCTCGGTCAGGGTGTAGCCCGGTGTGACGGTGTTGACGGTGATCCCGGTGCTGTCGTCAGCGAGCTTGCCCGATCGTTCCAGAAGGAAGGCTGCCTCGCGGGCGAAGGTTTTGGTCAGCCCGAAGAGACCAGATTTGGAAGCAGCGTAGTTGGCCTGCCCGATGTTGCCCATCTCGCCAATGATCGAGCTGACATTGATGATCCGTCCACTGCCTCGCTCAACCATGTGTCCGAGTACGGCTTGCGACAAGAAGAACGCGCCCGAAAGGTTGACGTCCAAAACCTTGCGCCAGTCGTCGTCGGTGAGCTTGAGGATCGTCTTGTCAATCGTGATGCCCGCGTTGTTGATCAGGATATCAAGCCGACCGTGTTGCTCGAGGACCTCGTTGACCACCCGGCGGCAGTCGTCTGGAGAGGCGACATTGCCCCGGTGTGTGCTGACTGAGGTCGAGAATCGGTCGGCAAACTCCTGGGCGAACTGATTGGCGCGCTCTACATCTCTGCTGAAGCCCGCCGCAACCGTCGCCCCCTGCGATGCAAGCTCCTCTGAAATGGAGGCCCCTATTCCTCGGGTACCACCGGTGACCAGCGCTACCCGACCGTGGAGCTTTGCTCCCACAACCTGGCTGGCGCCCTCCTCGGCAACACTGACGGTGGCGGAGTCGCTCATGGGTGCCTCCTCGGGCAGCTCCGAAGGATGTGGTTGAGGCGTTGATCTGATCCTCGCGCATGGCCGGATCGAGGCACAACCTGCAGTTGATTCCCTGCAGAACCTCTGCGGCGTCGAGCGCCGCACGGTACTCTCCCGCGTGGGCCCATGGCCAAATCAAGCGACAAGTTGAGCAAGTGACCTAATCACAGCCCCGACTAGCCCCGCACAGAAGGATCCTCGATGCCAGCCCGCGCCTCCCAGGACCCCGTGCCGTCGGAGGGCCCGGCCCTCGATGGACCGCTGACTCGACGCCGGTTCCTCACCTACGTCGTAGCAGCGCCCGTGCTCACCGTTGCCGCCAGTAGCGTCATAACTCCCGGCACGGCGCAGGCCGTAGTGCCAAGCCCGCCACAGCCCGAGAACATTCTCGACTTGGGCGACGTCATGGTGGCGGCAACGAAGCAAGCTGAGGGCCTTTTCGTGCTCGAGGTGACGCCGGACAACCGCGTCGTCTTCCGGGCGCCACGTGCAGAGGTCGGGCAGGGCATCACCACGGCGCTCGCCATAGTGGTTGCCGACGAGATCGACGCCAGCCTGGTTGACGTCGACGTCCCGTTGGAGGAGGCACGCCAGGACCTCGGAACTGCGCAGTCCACCGGCGGGTCGTCCTCGGTTCGGTCGCTGTGGGACCCGGTGCGCTCCATTGCAGCGGAGGCCCGCGCCCGGCTCGTGACCGCAGCTGCGGAGCTCTGGGATTTGCCTGCAAGCTCCCTGAGCACACGGGACACCGCGGTCTGGGCTCCCGACGGGCGCTCCGCAACGTACGGGTCCCTCACCGAAGCGGCAGCCCAAGTGAACCAGCCAGCGGTATCCACTAATCCGAAGCCCTCAGCGGAGTACCGTCTCATCGGCAAGTCGACCCCACGGATCGACGCCCGCAGCATCGTCACCGGTGCCGCGAAGTTTGCCCTGGATGTCGATGTCCCCGATGCCCTGCCAACAGTCGTGATCAGACCACCCAAGCTCAAAGGCAAGGTTGAGGCCTACGACGCATCAGCTGCTCTCCAGATACCTGGGGTCGTGGCGGTCACCAAGCTCCCGAGCGGGGTGGCGGTGAGCGCGAAGACCTTCGATCAGGCCTTGAAGGCACAGTCGGCAGTTGATGTGACCTGGGGGTCCGGCAGCGTCGACGGGGTCTCCGACTCCGACATCCAGGCCCGGCTTGTGGCGGCCATCCCGCCGATGACCCCGGCGCCGCCGCTGACCCAACGCGTGGACGCTACCTTCTCGTTCGCATTCGTCAACCACGCCCCAATGGAAGTCGGCAGCGCGGTGGCCGATGTACGATCTGACTCCGCCGAGATCTGGGTGGCGACCAAGTCGCCGACCGGCGCTCAGTCAGCGGTCGCCGATGCGGTTGGGCTTGGCGTCGATCAGGTAACCCTGCACGTGGTCCGCGGTGGCGGCTCCTTTGGGCGACGGATCTATCACGAGCCCGCCGTGGAGGCAGCTCGCGTGTCCCACGCGATCGGCCGGCCCGTAAAGCTCATGTGGACACGCAACGACGATATGCGTCACGGCCGGGTACGGCCGCGCAGTCAGCACAAGTTGCGCGCCGTGCATGCCGCCGGCGAGGTGCTGTCCTACGAGCACCGTATGTCGTGCGTGGAGTTGGACCTCGGGAGCGGCACCGGGCAGGCGCTCATCGATGCTGGCTACGTCAGCCCGACGATCGGTTCGGCATTCTTCACCCTCAGCCAGTCCTGTCCGTACCACTTCGGAGTCGTGATCGAGAGCCTCAACGAGGTCTCGTACGACATGCCGACCGCAACCTGGCGGTCGGTGTACTCCGGCCAGGCTCGCACGGCCGAGGAGATCCTGGTCGACGAGATCGCTAAGGGGATGGGAGCCGACGCGGTCGCCATGCGCCGGAAGCTCCTCAAAACGGCCGATGCTCGCGCGGCGCTCGACAAAGTCGCCACCGAAGGCGCGTGGGGCCGGGCCATGCGGTCCGGAACCGCGCAGGGCGTCGCACTCCATGCCGAGTACCGGTCCATTGCGGCGTGCCTGGTCGAGATTGACTGCACCGGCGCCAAGCCGCGGGTCACAAAGGCGGTCATGGCAGTGGACGTCGGGCGCCCGGTGAATCCGAGCGGTCTGCGGGCCCAGGCCATGGGCAGCCTCATGGACGGAATCAGCACGGTGCTCCTGGCCGGGAACCACCTGGATGACGGTGCGTTCCGGGAGGGCAGCTACAGCGACTTCAAGTACGCCCGCCAGGCCGACGCGCCGCTGGAGTGCGAGGTACACGTCCTCTCCGGATCCGGCAAGCCGGGGGGAGTCGGTGAGCTGTGTGTCCCGGCAGCAGCGGGCGCAGTGGCGAACGCCTACGCCCGCGCGACAGGCGAAAAGCCCCGTACCTTTCCGATCAACTTCTGAGGAGCTGACGGTGCCCAGCTATTCATTCAAGCTCAACGGCCAGAACGTCAAGGTCGACGCACCGGCCGATATGCCCCTGCTCTGGGTCCTGCGCGACGTCCTCGGTGTGACCGGGCCCAAGTACGGGTGCGGCGTCGGCGTGTGCCGCGCGTGCACCTGTCACGTGAATGGCAATGCGGTTCAGGTGTGCACGCTCACCGCTGCTGACGTCGTGGGGAAGTGGGTCACCACGATCGAAGGCCTGGCAGGAGAAAGTGGTCTGCATCCGGTGCAGCAGGCGTGGATCGAGGAGGACGTGGCGCAGTGCGGCTTCTGCCAGCCGGGGCAGATCATGCAAGCCGCAGCGTTACTCAAGATCAAGCCGAGCCCCGCCGACGCAGACATCGACGAGATCATGAACGTGTGCCGGTGCGGCACCTATTGCCGGATCCGCAAAGCAATCAAACGCGCCGCGTCCACAACATGAGTCAGGCAACGCCGAACGCTCCCTTCATGTCAGCTGCCACTGGTGTTGCCGCGGGCAGTGCACCGAAGTCGGAGCACAACGGCCACAACGAAGCCCGATTCCGCGCAAGCGGGGCGGATTCTCGATCTGGTACGGAGAGGACGCACGAAGAGCGGCTTGGATGCGGCAGACTCGTGGGGTGACGAGCACGATCGAGCATGATCATCTGGTGCGCGCCAAAGTCACAGCTGACCTGTGGCGTAGGGCGGTGGTCTACCAGATCTACCCACGCAGCTTCGCCGACAGCAACGGTGACGGGATTGGCGACCTGCCAGGGATCACGTCGCGGGTCCCCTATCTGCAGTGGCTTGGTGTGGATGCGGTGTGGCTGAGCCCCTTCTATCCCTCCGCACTTGCCGACGGCGGCTATGACATTGATGATCACCGCGATATCGACCCACGGCTCGGCAGCCTGGACGACTTCGACGCGATGGTCAGGGCGTTGCACGCAGCTGGCATCAAGGTGATCGTCGATATTGTGCCCAATCACACCTCCAATCGGCACCCCTGGTTCGTGCAAGCTCTCGCCGCGGGCCGCGGCGCCCCGGAACGTGATCGTTATCTGTTCCGCGACGGCACGGGTCCAGACGGCGAGTCTCCGCCCAACGACTGGGAGTCGCTTTTCGGCGGATCAGCCTGGGCACCAGCCGGTGACGGCCAGTGGTATTTCCATTGTTTCGCCGCTGAGCAGCCGGATCTCAACTGGGAGAACGAGGACGTTCGTGAGGACTTCCGCCGCACGGTACGCTTTTGGGCCGACCGCGGAGCCGACGGCTTTCGGATCGATGTTGCCCACGGCCTGCGCAAAGACATGTCCGAGCCGTATCCGCCATGGGGTGAGATCGCCGACCTGATGCGAGAGGACGGCTCACACCCGCTCTGGGATCGCGACGACGTCCACGAGATCTACGCCGATTGGCGGCGGATCTTCAACTCCTACCATCCGCCGCGGTACGCAGTCGCCGAGGCTGTTGTACATCCAGCGCGGCGAGCCCGGTATGCCTCGGCCGACAGTCTCGGGAACGCGTTCAACTTCGACATGCTGGACGCGGATTGGCGGGCCGACGACTATCGCCGCGTGATAAACAGCGGCGTGGCCGACATGATCAACAACGGCTCAACGACCAGCTGGCTCCTTAGTTGCCACGACACGCCACGGGTGGCGACTCGGTACGGGCTGCCGCTGGAGAAATATCGCCTTGCACAGCAGATCGCACGGGCGTGGCTGCTGACCAACGGAGCAACGCCACAGCTGGATCGGGCGCTGGGGGAGCGGCGCGGCCGGGCAGCGATCATGATCTTGCTGGCGCTGCCAGGCTCGACCTATATCTACCAGGGCGACGAGCTGGGGCTGCACGAGGTCGCTGATCTTCCGCTCGAGGCTCTGGAAGACCCGATGGCCAGCCGCTCGACGAAGGAAAAGGGCCGCGACGGGTGCCGGGTGCCGCTGCCTTGGAGCACGGACGGGCCGTCGTACGGGTTCGGTGTTGAAGGCGCGCATCTGCCGCAGCCGGACTGGTTCGGCAGCTACGCGGTCAGCGTCCAGGAGGCTGATCCCCACTCGACGCTCAATCTCTACCGTCAAGCGCTCGCGCTCCGCGGCCAGCTGTTTGTTGGCACCGACCTCGCCTGGGTCGACTCGGAACCCCAGGTACTGCACTTCGAACGAGGAGGCGGCGTACGGTGTGTGACCAACTTCGGGGCCGAGCCAATCGCGCTTCCGGCGGGCGAGATACTGCTGAGCAACGCCCCCTTGGCTGACGGACTGCTGCCCGGCGACACCACCGTCTGGCTACGACCCCCGTAGCGCGCCCCCATGAAAGGCGGAGGCTCGGGCCGGTGAGTTTGAGCCCGTGCGCGGGTCCATAGACCTGAGCGGGATGAGCAGTTGCACAGGGAGGCAGGAATGAGCGAAGCGGTAGTCCTGGTCGGGACCAAAAAGGGCCTTTGGGTCGGGCGCTCCGATCAGGAACGGCAGGATTGGGAGTGGTCGGATCCGCAATTCCTCATGGAAGCCGTCTACGCAACCTGCATCGACAGCCGAGGAGCGGAACCGAGATTTCTGGTAGGTGGTACCAGCGAGCATTGGGGCCCGGGCGTCTACTACTCCGATGACCGCGGACGTAGCTGGACTGAGACCCAAGGCGCCGCCGTCCGGTTTCCGCAAGAGTTCGGCAGCAGCGTCGAAAGGGTCTGGCAGATCCAGCCAGGTGGGCCACAGGATCGCGACGTTATCTACGCAGGCACTCAGCCATCGGCGCTGTTCCGCTCCGTGGATCGGGGCGAATCATTCAGCTTGATCCGCTCGCTCTGGGACCACCCGCATCGTAAAGAGTGGGGAGAAGGCTACGGCGGGCAGGCGATCCATTCGGTGCTACCTGATCCCACCGACCCGGCCCACGTTACGGTGGCGATGTCGACTGGTGGGGTCTACCGGACCTATGACGGTGGTGAGACTTGGAACCCCGCGAACGCCGGCATCAGGGCGGATTTCATGCCCGATTCCGAGCCCGAGTTCGGGCAGTGCGTGCACAAGATCGCCGCGCATCCAGCTGCGCCGAACCGGATTTTCGCGCAGAACCACGGTGGGGTCTTCCGTTCCGATAACGGTGGCGACCGGTGGACTTCGATCGGCGACGGCCTGCCGAGTGACTTCGGATTTCCTATCGTGGTGCATCCGCGCAAGCCGGAAACCGTGTTTGTATTTCCCCTGGTCGGCGGGGCTGAACGTTTTCCACCGCAGGGCAAGGCGCGCGTCTGGCGTTCTGAGGATGCGGGGGAGAGCTGGAAATCGTCCGAGTCTGGCTTGCCGGATCGTTTCTTCGCGGCCGTGCTGCGGGATGCCATGACCGCTGACAACGCGGAGAACATGGGTATCTACGTGGGCGCCCGCGACGGATCAGTGTTCTTGAGCACCGACGACGGAGCCAATTGGCATCAGATCGTGGCACATCTGCCCGACGTACTCTCAGTACGCGCCGCAGTCGTGTAACGCTATTGAACCCTCAGACGGAGTCGTCGTTGCGGACTGGCCCAGTCGTGCCACGCACGATCAGCTCGACCCGCAGATCCTCCCGCTCCGGCTTCGAGGTGTCCCCATTGTGCTCATCGACCGATAGCGCCCGGATCATCGTGAGGGCGGCCCGTTCCCCTTGTTCGTGAGCATGCTGGTTGACGGTTGTCAGGCCCCACCACCGTGACATCGGATGATCATCGAAGGCTGCAACGGATACATCGTCCGGACAGTGGAGTCCGGCATCGCGGAGGACGGCCATTGCCCCAAACGCCATCTCATCGGTGTGACAGAAGATTGCTGTTGGAACTGTGCGGCCGCTCGCGAGTAGCTGCTCCATCGCACGCTCACCGTCCACAGCGTGACAGTCGCCGGGGTAAACGACGTTGCGGCTGTCGATGTCGAATCCGGCTTCTCGTATGGTGTCGCGCAGGCCGTCGGCCCGCCGGTCCCAGACGTGATAGTCAGGCTTCCCTGGCATGCGTCCGTCGAAGATCCCGATATTGCGATGACCCAGGGAGAGCAGGTGTTCGGCAACCAATCGCCCGCCCGCTCGGTGATCGACGAAGATTCCCGGCACGCTGGTCAGCGGTGAACCGGAGGCGATAACCGGGACGCTGGCCGAGTCCGGGCTGTCGTCATGCCGTTCGACCGAGATGGTGCCCCCAAAGAGGAGCGCGTCGCGACCTCTTCCCGCACCGAGCTCTCGAAACAGTGTGCGGAACTGCAGAGACTCTACGTCCAAGAAGTCAGAGTCGACATCTAAGTTGATCAGCTCGACCCGAAAGCCTGCGGGACTGAGGATTTCGCTGGCGCCAGAGGCGAACTCGCTGAAGTACCACGAGCGCAGGGTAGGGAGCACGATGCCGACCGTCTTGGACTGCCCACTTGCCAGCGCAGTGGCAAGGTGAGAGGCCGAGAAATCGAGTCGATCGGCGGTCTCAATGATGCGCTCTCTGGTTGATGCGCCAACGCCGGGGATGCCGCGCAGCGCACGCGAGACCGTCCCTTTGTTGACACCTGCTTCCCGCGCTACGTCGGCAATCGTGGTGCGCCGAGTCGTCGCTAGAGGCCTCGTCGCGATCACCCAGGTGTGAATTTCAGCGAGCACGACTTCACTATACGGCTGGCCGGCCCGGCGAGCAGCCGTTATTTCTGCCTCTGACCAGGGGGATCGTTCGGGAGCTACCCCTGGCTTTGCCACAATCCCACCTCAAAGGGAGAATGTCGCGGGAGCCTGGACCATGGACGCCTTGGGGAGGAGGGCCAGACGTATGGCCGCGGTGCTGGGACGGTGGCGTGCCACGTACACCCCGGGAGACTGGTTAGTGCTGTCGGGGCCGACCTCCCTCGTCCTGCTCGAGCCGCCTACTCACGAGTGGGCGGCTTTGAGCAACACGTTGTGGGAGGAGGTTGTGGCCTCGAGCTCGATCGTCGACCTGGCTGACAGGCTGGCGAGCTTCAAGATCGATGCCTTGCCCAGCTTTGGTGCGTTCTTCTGGACCACAGACGGCATGCGTTCGCTGGTGCGCGGGCAGGTCTCGGTCATCGATCTCGTTACCGGAAAGGAGGTCGCGAACGGGGAAGGCATCCAGACGTGGAGTGAAGTCGGGCTGGCCGGTGTGTCCCACATCCGGGTGGACACTCCGTACGAGGGAGATGCGACCCTGCTGGAGCTGCCGCTCCTCGTCGGAGCCGTCCGCGCCTCATCGGTAGTCCTCGACGCGTCGGAGCAGGCACAGGTCGAGTCCCCTCAGGGGGAGCCGGCGCCGGCCGAGGCATCAGGTCCTGAGTCACCGCCCACCGAGCCGCTATCAGTTGTGGTCGCACCGTCGCCGTCTGAGCCCCCGCACCACGCCGCGCCCGAGCCAGCCGAGGTAAATGTGTCGGCTGCGGCGGAGCAGACCGCGGAACTGTCGGCGGATGAGATTGCAGTTCTACAGAATGCCGACACTCAGCTGCTGCCTTCGCCTTCTGATGGGCCTGAAGCAGAGGTTCAGCCCGATGTCGCCGCGCCGGTAGATTCTGCCATTGCGGATTCAGCATCCGATGCTGCGGAGCCTGGCGACGCCGGATCTGTCTCGGAAGCCTCGGCGGATGACAGTGTCCAGGACTCCGCGATCTTGGCCGTGCTGTGCCAGAACGGACATGCCAACCCGCCAAACTCCATTAGCTGCCGGGTATGTGGCAGCCCTCTGGCACGCAAAGTGCCGCAGTTTGTGGCGGGCCCTGTCCTCGCTGTGCTTCGTGCCTCCGACGGCTCCACTGCCGAAGTGGATCGACCTGTCCTGATCGGCCGGGCGCCATCGGCCGATCGCTCGAGTAGCCGGTCCCCGCGGCTGATGAGCGTCGCGAGCCCGAACTACGACATCAGCCGGACACACCTCGAGGTGGCTCCACATGGCTGGCAGGTTGTTGTTACCGACCTGAACTCAACGAACGGAACGGTGCTGGTACGGCCCGGAGCCGTCGATCGTCAGCAGCTCGCCCCGGGTGAGCCGGTGACCGCGCAATTGGGCAGTGTCATTGAGCTCGGTGATGGAGTGTCTGTATTGATTGACTTTCCGCAGTAGCGTCTCACCTGCGGAAAGAGTCACCAACGACGAGGAGCTGTTTCATGGAATCGCCCGTGCAGGGTCGCCCGAACCGCGAGACAGGCCTACCTCCCGGCGTGGAGGTGGGTCCGCTCGGCAAGCGTTTCGTGGCATATCTCATCAACATCTCGGTGCCGGCGATTGTCAGCTTTGCTCTGATCCTTCTGTTGCCGAGCACCACGGGAACGTTCCGCGTGACACTGGGCGGGATCGGTGCGGTCGTCATGATCGGCTGGCTCGTCGTGGTCTGGTACACACTCGCTGTTCGCGCGGCGAGCCCGGGTCTGCGGGCGATGAAGTTGCAACTAGTCGGCTTCCTCGACGGTCGGCCGATTGGCCTTGCCCGCGTCATTCTGCGGGCCGCGGTGTTCTGGGCCCTCTGCATCACCGGGATCGGCCTGTTGATCATGCTGATCATGATGCTGAGGCATCCTCGCAAGCAGGGCTGGCATGACCTTGCCGTGACATCGGTGATGATCAAGGAGCGGCTGCTGGCACCGCCTATGCAGCCTACTCGGGCCGCCGCCAGCGCCCAGCAGGGCCACTCGGCTGAGGTCGGTAGTACTTCGCAGCCGCAACCGAGCGGGGTACGTGCGGCGGCCCCGCCGAGCTATGGACCTGGGCAGGGTTATGAGCCTGCCGGCAGTCCTGTGCCGCCTGGCATGTCGCCGGCAAGCTCTGGGGCTCCGTACGCTGCAGCTGTACCACCGGGTGGATCGGCGGCGCCCTATGGAGGCAACGCGTATGCGGCGCCACCGCAGGGAGCGCCCTACGCAATGCCGTCCTACGGATCATCGCCCACTTCGCAGCCCTCAGGGGGCGAAATGTATTCACCTGGGCAGCTGGCTGGCCCGATGTCGCCGGTGCCGCAGGGTTCTTCTGCCGGCGCGTCGCCTGCGTACGAGGACTTCCCGGAGTATGCAGCATCGGCCGGTGACTTTGCAGATCAGGCCGCTGCCGGACCGGGTTCCCCCTACGTCCAGGATTGGTCGATCTTGCTGGACGACGGAAGGCGAATAGCTGTCGAGGGACTCGTGCTGCTCGGACGCAACCCGCAGCCGAAGGCTGGTGAGGAAGATGCGCAACTGATCAAGATCGCCGACGAGACGCGGACTGTCTCCAAGTCTCATCTGGCGGTCGGGGTCGACGCAGGCGGTATCTATATCGTTGACCGCGGATCCACCAACGGATCGACGGTCTCCACGACGAATGGGCTGTCGTCGCGATGTCGGGCTGGTGAGATGGTCCGGGTAGGCGATGGCGCGATCGTCTCCATCGGTGATCATTGGTTAGAGATCACGCGGGGCAGCTAACGGTCCGTCGCGATATCGTCCCGGCATGTTGCTCTCCGACCGCGACATCAAGGCCGAAGTCGATGCCGGCCGCATTGGGCTCGAGCCCTACGCCGTCGACATGGTGCAGCCGTCGAGCATTGATGTCCGTCTCGATCGGTACTTCCGTGTCTTCGAGAACCACCGGTATCCGCACATCGATCCCTCGGCGGATCAGTCCGAGCTGACACGGGCCGTTGAACCTGAGGGTGATGAACCGTTCATCTTGCATCCCGGGGAATTTGCGCTGGGTTCCATCTATGAGGTGGTAACACTTCCAGACGACATCGCGGCGCGCGTGGAAGGCAAGTCCTCGCTCGGCCGGCTGGGCTTGCTCACGCATGCCACCGCGGGCTTCATCGATCCCGGATTTTCCGGTCACGTCACCCTAGAGCTGTCCAACGTCGCGACGCTTCCGATCAAGCTCTGGCCGGGAATGAAGATCGGCCAGCTTTGTTTCTTCCGACTGACGACTGCGGCCGAGCATCCGTACGGTTCGGCTCAGTACGGCTCGCACTATCAAGGACAGCGCGGCCCGACGCCGAGCAAGTCCCACCTGAACTTCCACCGCACCCAGATCTAGTCGCCGGGGCGTCAATAACTCGCGCAGCTAGCGCGCAGGACAATGGCTCGGCGAAGGCGGCATGAGCCGGCGGCAGCTCCTTGGAAACCTTGTGCACGAGGGAATCCTTGGAAAAGATCATGTACTCAGCCATGGCGCCCGGGGCGCGTCTCTTGAAACCGAAGATGTGGTTTTGCGCACATCCAGTAGTGGCCTGTCAGGCAGTAGCGACACTCCCAGCACGGCACGATCTGCTCGGCGACCACGCGGTCACCCACGTTGATTCCAGCACCTCCGACGGGCCTCGGCATCGAGTTGCACTACCGTGCCAACGAACTCATGGCCGGGAATCGCCCCCGCCTCCGCCCAGGCGGGCCGGCTGCCGTCGCCCCAGAACTTCGCAGCGCCGCGGTAGCACTTCAGATCGCTCGCGCAGATGCCGGCTGCCTCGACCTTGATCAATGCCTCGCCGGACCAGGGCAGGGTACGGCACTTCCTCCAGGCGGTAGTCCTCGGGCCCCATGACAGATCACGGCATTCATGCTCTGGGGAATCTCGCTCCAGGAGCCACACCAGGGGTAGCCGCGGAGGATTCAAGCATTGTTTGTGCCTCAAGATTGGCAATAGTTGCGGCCACCCTAGCCTGGCTGCCGGCTCTCGGAATACCTATTCGGGGCGGTCGCAATCGTCTGCTGACTCAGGCGCGGTGGATGGCGATATCGCCGGAGGCCGTACGCGCCCGAACCGTGATGTAAGGCTCACCCGGCTCCGGCTGGGCCGTCGACTCGAGGCCGATCCGGATGTCCCCGGAGACCGAGTTGAGGTCGATCCAGACGGGCAGGTTGTCTGCCACGCCGACTGTCAAGGAACCCGAGGCCGAACGCAGGTCGACCGAGCCGTTCGTCGCGGAGACAGCGATGTCACCGGATCCGGAATTGGCCCGGAGACTGGCACCTCGTATGGACTTCACGACGACTTCGCCGGAACCGGACTTGGCCGTAATCGGGCAGTTCGCTTCGCCTAGCGATACGTCGCCCGAGCCGGAACTGAGCCTGGCGCCATTGCCGTCAACCCGGCCAACCGACATGTCGCCGGATCCCGTGCTGCAATCAAGATCGACAGCGTTGCCAATGGTGATATCGCCAGAACCGCTGATGATCTTGGAACGCCCGATGTCGGCGCTGATCGAGATATCGGCCGAACCAGTCTTGATCACAAATGTCAGCCCATCGGGTACGCCGAGCCGTAGGTGCGCCTTCGCGTGCCATGGGAACTGCGGGAAGCTGATCCGCAGCCAGTCGTGTTCATGCCGGATCTCCACCTGTCCGCCGAACTTGTCGTCGGCTGAATCGATCGAAGCCTCAACAAGATCTTGCCGGGAGCCGGGCTCCACAGTGATCGATCCGCCGCCTAGGTTGTCCACGGCAACATTGCGAACGCCCTCGTATGACTCCGTGACGCTCATCGCACCCACTCCGTGACGCTCATCGCACCCACCCCTGAACGTGCCCGCGGGAGCGCTGATCCTCGCGTCCGCGCTTCTTCGGATGTTCAAATACGCTCCCTGCCCCAAACTGACCCTGCGGGCCAAGGACGCCATGTGGTCCGAACGGGCCGCCCTCGCCGAAGACTGCCTTCGGCGAGGGCTGGATCGGCGGGGCTGGCGGGACTGGTGGGATCGGTAGAATCGGCGGCTGCGGCCACGCCGATCGGGACCCACTACGGTCGGCGAGTGCATCCATAACCGTGCGAATCAGCCATGCGTTGGTAGAGATCCCCTCTGATGAAGCCATCTCATCCACCCGCGTCTTCACCGACTGGGGCAGCCTGAGCGTGATGCGCGAAACGGGCTCGTCGCCAGGTGCCTCGCTGGCGTCCCCATCGCCTGATTCAAGCTCGGGCAGCAGCAAAGTCGGTTCTGCCTCCGCACTCTGCACCGAGACGACGAACTCCGGGTCATGGCCGACCATGCGCAGCTCGACAGAGGACGGCGCGAGTTCGGCACTGATTGTGCTAGTGGCGTCCGATAACGCCTGGATGAGGGCGAGGCGAGTCGAAGACTCAATTGCCATCCCGAGACGCTCGGCAACCTGTTGGGT
>JBKOZG010000145.1:0-10857 GCA_046725775.1 Actinomycetota bacterium
CGCATGACCACCATCACGGCGTCATATAGGTGAGCATTGCTAGTGGCATGTCTTGGGACACTCAGGTCGTCGGCGCGAGGTTTTCGCCGAACTGGTGAGGGCAGATGCCGCCAAGGGAGTCGTCGCCAACACCCGTGACCACCACCCAATCCGCACCAGGAGACGGCCGGCTCGATCCGAGACACGACGCTGATGGGAAGCGCAGCCACGCTGGCCGGTGGCGTCTTGCGGTTCCCGGAATGGAGAACGCAATGCTTTCGATCCAGTCCGAGGTTAGGGCGCTGCTACGCAGTCGATCCGAGGCCATTTGGGCAAAGGATATTGACCGACTCATGTCATTCTATTCCCCCGACATTGTTTATTACGACCTTGTACCGCCGCTGCAATACGTAGGATCCGCTGCGCTCCGGGACAGATTCTCACATTGGTTTGCTGGCTACAAGAGCGCAATCGGCCAGGAAATTCGAGACTTGAATATTTTAACGAGCGGGAATATCGCGATCGCAAATATGCTCATCCGAGCAAGCGGAACCCTGGAGAATGGACACGAGGTCGGAACTCTGGGTACGTGCGACTTCTAGCTGCCAACGGCCAAATCACACATGGATGATTACGCACGAACATATCTCGTTACCCGTCGATCTTGAGAGCGGGAGTGCGGCCAGGGACCTGGTGCCCTAACCCAACTGCGCACAGATCGACGTCGAGCTAGCTCGACCGTCCAGGCTGACGCAGAGGAGGCTTTACGCTCCTCCTGACCCGCGGAAGTGCCCATCAAACGTCGGGCACGCGGCCGACTTCTCCAGCTTGATATCGAAGAGCCGTGACCCGGCGGCCCAATGTCGGCTATTGCGGTCGATGGTAGCGATCCGGTAGGGATAACCCGATCTCGAATTGGCCCGATAGCCTGATGGTGGCTGCGAGCCAATCGAGGAAATGTTAAGGGCATGACAGCTCCTAACCTCCGCCGCGACATTGCCGCCGACGTACTTGCGGCCAAGTTGTTCGAGCCGGCCGGTCCAGGCCAAAGCGCGATGTCGGTCCCTGCTGCGGCCGGGCCGCCCAGGCAGGTCCGGGCCTCCTTCTGGCTGTGGCTCATCGCCGTCGCCGCGGGCCTGTTCGAGACCTCTCTGGTTGTAGTCGACGCAGCTGGCGGGGAGGTCGGCTCGACTGCCGAGGTGGCCGTCGGCGTCACCATCAGGCTGGCGGCCTTCGCCGGACTGGTGTACCTGGCTACACGGCTGCGGCTGGGCAGGAACGGGGCTCGTATCGCCTTGGCGGTACTGTATGGCGGGTTCGGGACCCTGTCGTTGGTAATCGGCCCGGTCACACGGCTGGCTGCGGGCGGATCGCTGGCCGACGCGATATCAGCCGCGGATTTGGGGTTTGTGCTGTTCGCGGCCAGCCGGCTCGTGCATCTGGCAGCGATCATCGCGGCGCTGATCCTGATGTTCCACCCGGCCACGAGCACCTACATCAGACGGTCCCGCGCGGAGCGGGTCCGCGCACAGATCGGGTGAGCACGTTAGCCGTAAAGCCTGGCGCACTGAGCCGTATCAACCATCGCCCGGTTGTTGGAGAGGTGCAGAACGGGTTGGGAGATGCGGCTGCAACCTGGTGGAGCTGGACACCCCGGACCGCGGCCAGGCAGCGCAAGTGCGGCACATTTTCGAGCAGGCGACCGATGCTCCTAGAAGCGGTCTGCCAGCCACTGCTTGCTTCTCTCGTTCTCGCCCCAGTCGGGCGAATGATGCGCTAAGGTTCGCGAGGCGGCGGCCTCGTCGCGGCAGCTAACTGCTGCGGGCGTAGGGCGACTGAGGCGCATTCGAATCGGGGGATTATGAATCGTCGACTGGTGACGGTGCTGTCAGCGGCGTTGCTCGCTGGCCTGGGACTCGCAAACGGGGATGCGGCGGCGGCCCGTCCGAAGCCGACGCCCGAACCCGGGGCCGACTCCGAGTTGTCCGTAACAACGAGGTTGGAGGATCGGCGTGAGGTAGCCGCCGGTACGCGGGCGTATTCTCTCGGATTCGAGGACGGAGGTTTCTACGCCAACGGCTGGCACATCACCGGCGAGATGGGTGGCGTGTGGACGCCGCCGGTCAAACTAGTCGACGGTGTCTGGTTCGGTCTTGACGACAACTGGGTTGGTCCAGCGACGAAGTTCACCAGCGGCTGGGGCTATACCCGCTTCGACCTGCCGACCACCGCCGGACTGCGCGTGTCACGTACGGATTTCGTGCCGGACGGCCAGCGCGGCGCGCTGTTCGGCCTGACCATTACCAACCCTGGGGACGCGCGTACGGCCAAGCTGACCGTCGAAACGCACTCGGAACTGATGGGCCAATACCCGTGGGGCTTCAGCCAAACCTCTAACGCCAGCGACAACATCGCGGATAAGGGCAGCTACGACGGCCAGCGGCTGATCTTCACTGACGACGGTGCGTTGCCCGGTGCGCCAACACACCATTACGCCGCAGCAGTGGGCATGGCGCAAAGGCCGACGTCAGGATCGATCGGGAAGGAGTTCTGGGGCCCGCAGCCAGGCCATCGCTGCACAGGCACCGAACCCGGCGCGCCGGCCGCTCCCAAGCCTTCTGAGTGCGATGACGGACCGTTCGGAAAGGGGACGGGCGGTCAGCTCAACTATTCGGTGTCGCTTCCGGCCGGGGGATCGAAGACTGTGTGGCTGGGGGTCGCAGGCTCTGATGACGGTAGTGCGAAGGCCCAGAGCGAGCTGGCCAAGCTGCTGGGCAATCCGTCTCAGGCGCTGGACGAGAAGGTGGCCTCCCGCCAAAAGCTCGCCGACCTGACTCAGTTGTCGCTGCCCGGAGACCCGCTGGTGGAGGAGGCGGTCGAGTGGGGCAAGCAGAACATCGCCGATCTCACGCTGCAGGCCAGGAACCTGGAGATCCGTTGGACCGACCAGGGAACGCAGTTCCCGACTCCGTCCGGGACGGTCCGCCGTGCGACCTGGATCGGTGCTGGCTATCCGGACTACCCGTGGATCTTCGGCACCGATGCGGAATACACGGCGTTCGCCGCGGTTTCGCTTGGCCAGTTCGACGCGATCAAGGGGCATCTCCGCGCATTGCGGGAGATCTCCGACATCTTGAACGACCGGTCTGGTGTGGTGACGCATGAGGCGGTGGCGGATGGGTCGATTTGGTTCGGGCACGACTCGCGGCAAACCAACCCCGACGGCACGACCGCGTACGACTTCAACACCGACGAGACCGTCAAGTTCCCCAGCACGGTGGCGCTGGTGTGGCGGTGGACCGGTGATCGGGCGTTCCTGAACGAGAACTACGACTTCACCGTACGGAACCTGCGTTACGTCGTAAGGCAGCTGGACGATGACGGTGACGGCTGGCCCGAGGGCCTCGGCAATGTCGAGCGCTCCGGGATGGGTCCGGAGAAGCTCGACAACACTGTCTATTTCATCCGTGGCCTATTCGACCTGGCCGACATGGCGCAGTTCAAGGGCGACCAGGCGACCTACACGTGGGCGACCGGCCTGGCGGAGTCACTGCGCGACCGGTTCGACGGCACATGGTGGTACGACGCCGCGTCGCAGTATGCCGACTCGCTGGAGGAGGACAACAGCCAGTCGTTCCAGAAGCACTGGATCGGGCAGACCCCGATGGAGTCCGAGCTGATGATCAACGGTCGGGTCGTTCCTGGGCTCGCTCCTCGCGCACATGGCACGACCGCCTTGGCCGGGCGCGAGGATGACTGCTACAGCGGGTCGCGGCCGTTCAACCTCGGGTTGTTCCACACCGGTTGCGAGGGTGGCCCGACCGGGGCGGGCGAAAAGGTCATCTTCGGGCTGACGACTTCGATCCAGTCAATCGGCGAGGGCAACTACGGGCGGCTCGGAGCCGGGCAGCAGCAGCGCTACACGCACGCGCTGGCCGAGACGATGTTCTCCGAACCGGCCACGGACGATACGCCGGACGAGCAGCCCGGTGCGATGCCTGAGATCTTCCCGTCCCCAGACCAGGGCGCGAATATCGACCGCTGCTGGACTTGCCGGTCCATGTTCATGCAGGCCTGGGGAAACTACGGAACGGCCTGGGCGGTTGTCCACCAGTGGCTGGGCGTTCAGCCTCAGCTCGGGCGAGACGAGATCGCGATCGTTCCCCAGGTTCCGTCTGGCCAGAGCTCAGTCGCGGGACGCGACATCCGCCTCGGGCAAGGATCGGTGGACGTGGCCGCCAGCCACACAGGCAGCCGGTACACCACCGAGATCGATGTCCAGGTAGGTGGGATCAAGGACGTCGCGATAGGGCACACCCTTCCCCGCGGAGCGACGATCGACTCGGTATCCCTAGACGGCGTGCCCATCTCAGATTTCGTGACCCGCGAAACGAACCGAGGCACCGAGGTGACAGTGCCGACCGGCCGGGGTCGACACACTCTCGAGATCAACACGGGATAAGCGATCCGGTTTCGCTCAGGCGAAGTCGAACACGAGCGGGAAGGCGAGGACGACTGTCCAGGCCCAGACGGCATAGACGATGACGTAACGGGTCTGCCAGTGCTCCAGGCGGGCGAAAGGCATGCGGCCACGCAGGAAGCCGAGGAACAGCCATGCCGACCACGCCAAGTTGGTGAGCAAAATGACGTTCTCGCCCAGTGCCGCTGTCTTGTTCGGGCTGAAGCCCCATTCGGTGATCCGGCCGGTGATCGCCAGCAGCACCATGACGTCGATGATCAAAGCGCTGACGACGAGCGCGAGCTGCAAGCTGTCAAAGAGACCCGGCCGGGCCGCAAGGTTACGGGCGGAGATTGCATACAACAGCAGGCCCAGCACGACGACGAGCAACAGGTCGAAGAGGATGAGCACATCGCGCTGGACGTCGATGCCGTTGTTGGTCCAGGCGATGGCGACCAGGAAGGCCAGCAGGGTCACCGCGAAAAGCGGTGTGAAGACGCGGGTGAGCACCGGCGCCATGTTCTCGATGACACTCTGCTTGGCCTCCACCAGCCATGCCGCCACGATGATCGCGGCCATGGCGCCGCATGGCAACAACCACGACTCGATGAATTCCTTGGCGTCAAGGCCGATCGCATCGAAAGTGCCCATCGTAAAGGCGATGAGCACGCCGCCACCCAGTCCAATGAGGATCAAGTAGATCAGCCACTCCCCCGTGAACCGAATGAAATCCATCCGCCGCCGGCCTGAACGCCAATCACCGCCCACATAGGCGACGCCGACAACCAGCCACAGCGCGAGCGGCAAGTGGATCGCCGTAATCACAATGCTCTGCGAGTCAGCCGCCAGCGGATAGGCATTCGCGGCAACCGCGCCGAGAATGAACAGCAACGCGAGCACTCCGATGACACGAACACCGACCCGGCGTTGCCAAACGAAGTAAGCGGCCAGCGCCGGCAACGCGAAAAGGCTGACGTTTCGCATGTAGAAGCCGGCATCGTCCCCTGATATGTCAAGCCCGAACCAGCCCGGCACCTTGATCGCGAGCGCCGCGGCGGCCGCACAGACCACCATGACAGGCAACTCGTGACGGGAACGGGCGGCGTCGGGCGCGTCCGGCTCCCCAGGCAGCACGAGCTGCTTCCACAGCCGCTCGGAATGCTCGCGAGCGAACTCCCGCGACAGCTCATCGAGGCTGCCCATGCGTTTGACAGCGATGAGGAACGCCTCGTCGGCTCGCAGGCCACCCTCGGTCAGATCGCTGATCCGGCTGCGAAGATGGTCTTCCAGCTCCTCGGCATCGGTGTGGAGCAGCTCCCGGCGGTGCTGCATGTAGGCCCGCCACTCGGCGATCTGGCCCTCCAGATCGTTGTCGCTGTCAACGATCATCGTCCCGCCTCCCATGCCGGTGCCGTGATCGGCTTGACGGACTGTGTGGTCCAAACTCCCCGCAGCGCGTCGACGACAGTGGCCCACTGCCGGCGCTGCTCGACGAGCTCGGCCCAGCCCTGGTCGGTGATGCGGTAGTACTTGCGGCGGCGTCCCTCGGGCGGGGTCTCCCAAGCCGACTCGACGTGGCCAAGCCGCTCCAATCGGTGCAGCAGCGGGTAGAGCAGACCGTCGGTCCACTTCAGCTGCCCGCCCGACAGTTCGTTGACCTGCTTAAGGATTGCGTAACCGTAGCTCTCACCTTCGGCGAGGATCCCCAGCACGAGCGGCGTCGCCGAGGCCGCGACGAGGTCTTTGGTGATATGCATTTGACCGCCTAACCCTAGGACTGCAATGCATCATACTTCTAGGTATAGCGATCCCGCTAGCTAAGCCGCCATCAATTCACCGCGCCACCGGTCGACATGGCCTGATGCCGCGTCACGCGTCCGGCCGTGGGATTGCCCGTGTCGCCTCTTCGACGTTTCGTCCGCGCTCAACCCAATCGCTCAGCGGCGCCTTCGCGGCCACGAATTTTTCGTTCGCCGGGCATGGCGAGGCAACGGCAATGACCGCCCGAAATCGTCGGTCCGACCAGGATGCCGCGACGGTGACGTCCCGAGACGGTGCTCACCAACTCGCGCACTTCCACCCGGGGATTCCTACGCGGCCTCCGCGTCTGGGCCCGACGGCAGCAGGGTGGCCGGGTCCTGGTAGGGCAGGCCGTGCGCCTCGGCGACCGGCCGGGAGACCAGCTTGCCGCCGAGCGTGGTCAGCCCCTTCGCCAGCACCGGATCACGCACGGCAGCGCCAGCCAGGCCCTGAGTCGCGACGCGGACCAAGTACGGCAGGGTGGCACTTGTGAGCGCGAGGGTCGAGGTACGTGCGACTGCGCCAGGGATGTTGGCGACGCAGTAGTGCACCACACCCTCTTCGACGTAGGTGGGTTCGGAGTGCGTGGTCGGCCGGCTGGTCTCGAAGCAGCCGCCCTGGTCGATGGCGATGTCGACCACGACACTGCCGGGCCGCATCATCTTGATCATGTCGCGGGTAACCAGTTTTGGCGCCTTCGCGCCTGCGACCAGAACGGCGCCGATCACCACATCGGATTCGGACACGTACGCCCCAGTGCGTGCCCGGTTCGGAATTACCAGGTCCAACCTGCCGCCGAACACATCGGACAGGTAGGACAGCCGCGCCGCGTTGGTATCTAACACCCGCACAATCGCCCGCAACCCGAGAGCCATCTTCGCGGCCTCGGTTCCGGCGACGCCGCCGCCGATAATGGTGACCTTCGCGGCGGGAGTACCGGGAACTCCGCCCAGCAGCAGACCCGCTCCGCCTGAAGAACTTTCCAGGTGGTGGGCGGCGGCCTGGACGGCCATGCGCCCCGCAACTTCGCTCATCGGTGTGAGCAAGGGCAGCCGCCCATCGGGGGTCTGCACTGTCTCATACGCGATCGAGTCGATGCGCCTGTCGAGGAGGAACTCGGTGAGCCGGCGGTCGGCCGCTAGGTGCAGGTAGGTGAACAGCTGCTGCTCAGGGCGGAACCGCTCATATTCCTCGGGTATGGGCTCCTTGACCTTGACGATCAAGTCGGCAGCGGCGAACACCTCGTCCGCGGTGCCGACAACCCGAGCGCCGGCCGCGACGTACTCGTCATCGGAAAACCCGCTGCCCGACCCGGCGCCGGCCTGCACCACGACCTCCCGGCCGTGATAGGCCAGCTCGGCGACGCCATCGGGCTGCACCGACACCCGACCTTCCTTGTCCTTGACCTCCTTCGGCACACCAACGACAAACAGCGCCATACCCGTTCTCCCTCGTTCTGGTGCCCACGCAGCTCGCGAGCACCACACTACGCGGGCGGATCGGAGGCTGAATCAGCGATCCGCAGCGATCGCGCTCTGCGCCGTCGCGTATCCGGGGTGGTTCCGTCTCTACTCGCTGGCCACGAATGCCGCGGTGGTTGGGTTGGAATGGCGGCATCTTTCGCGTGCAGGGCATCAAGCCCATTTCCCAGAGCGAACGAGTCGGTGTCAGTCACCTGCGGGTGGCACGAAGCGCACGTAAGTCTTGATCTCCTGGAAGTCCGCGAGACCGCGGGCGCCGCGCAGGCGGCCTAGGCCGCCTTGCTTGTAGCCGCCCTCTTCGAAGCCGTTGTTGATCGCAAACCACATGTTGGTCCAAATCGTTCCAGCATTGATCTGGCGGCTCACGCGGCGGGCACGGTCGACATCGCGGTTGAACACGCCTGCGTGAGGCGCTAATGCCGCACGTCTTGGTCCATATGCTTTTCGATGCCAACCTCTGCGGCCGCCGCCTCAGCCTTGGCATCGTTGACCGCCGCTTCGGCCAACGCTGCCACCCGTTCAGCGGCTGCTGCCGCGTCGAGGCTCGACTCACCGCCGGAGGTCAGCTCGCGGCTGGCTTCCTCACCTTCAATCTCCGCCGGCCCGCTGTCGTCCCTACCCTTGTCGGTGCCGGGCGCGCCCATCCGGGTGTGGTCGCCGAAGGCCTCAGTGACCGTGCGGATCGCCTGGGTGAGCTCACCCGGGATGACCCAGAAGGTGTTACCGCCTCTTGCCAGGTGAGGCAGGGTCTCCAGGTACTTGTAGGCCAGTACCTTGGGATCTGCGTTGTTACGGTGGACGGCCTGGAAAACCAGGTCGACGGCCCTGGCCTCACCGTCGGCCCGAAGGATCGCGGCCTGCTGGTCGCCCTGCGCCACCAGGATCTCTTGCTGGCGCGTCCCTTCGGCGGTAAGGATTTTGGCCTGTCGCTCCCCTTCCGCGTGCAGAATGGCTGCGCGCTTGTCCCGCTCGGCCCGCATCTGCTTCTCCATGGCCTCTTTTATGGTGAGCGGCGGATCGATCGCCTTGATTTCGACCCGGTTCACCCGGATTCCCCACTTGCCGGTCGCCTCGTCCAGTACGGTGCGCAGCCGAGTGTTGATCTCCTCACGCGAGGTTAAGGTCCGCTCCAGATCCATGCTGCCGATGACGTTGCGCAGTGTGGTCACGGTGAGCTGGTCGATGGCATGCAGATAGTTCGCGACCTCGTACGCGGCGGCCCGAGGGTCGGTGATCTGGTAGTACAACACCGTGTCGATGTTCACTACGAGGTTGTCCTCGGTGATCACTGGCTTGGGCTGCGATGAATACACCTGCTCCCGAACGTCGAGCTTGGTATTGATCCGATCCGCCAGCGGGATGATGAAGTTCAGACCCGGCTGCAACGTCGTCCGGTAGCGGCCGAACCGCTCGACGTTGTAGCGGCGCGCCTGTGGAACGATGCGCACGGCTGACACGACCACGAACACCACCAGGGCCGCCACGATGATGATCGGGACTAAAAGGTTCAGATCCATATCTCCTCCACCGTCGTCTTAGCAGTGGGTGCTCACGGCAGAAGCTCCCGGGGATACACGATCGCTGTCGCGCCCTCGATCTCCATGACGTCCACCGTCGCTCCCACGGGGATCACGTGGTCCTCATCGAGCGCGCGCGCCGACCAAACCTCCCCGGAAAGCTTGATGAGTCCCTGTGTACCGGTGACCTCTTCGATAACCACTGCCTTCTTCCCGATCAGCGCGTAGCTGCCCTCGCGCACCAGCGAAGGATGGCTCATCTGCCGTTTCGCGATCGGCCGCACGATCAACAGCCCCACCCCACCCGCCACCGCGAAGGCGAGGACCTGGGCGAACAAAGAGCCGCCAAAACCGGCCACGACCGCGGCAACCAGCGCGGCCGCCGCGAGCAACCCAAACGCCAAAGTCAGCGTGAAGGCCTCCGCGACCCCTAAGACCACAGCCGCTACCAACCACACCACCCACGGCATGAAAGCCGCCCTCCGTCCAAAACGGTTACCTCGAAAGTACCTCGCCGGAATGCCGGCAGCACACGACCCGTGGCGCCAAATCACCATTCTCTCGTTGACCGCCTGTTTGTGCGGGAATGCCGCGCGAGTTGGCGTTCGAGAATCCAGTACTGCTCATGTGTTTACATCTGTTCCCCAGCATTGATGACCAACATGGGTCACGGGTCGGCTCCCCTCTGAGCCCGGCTCTCCCATACTTCTGCTGACAGCCCTTATGTCCGGAGGCGGCTTGGCCGACATCCTCATCTGCTCGACGCTCGCGATTGGGCACTCGCCCCACCACTGCGATCGGAGGCCATCTTCTCGCACGCGGCCATCGGGTGCGGATGATCACGGGCAGCCGGTTCGCCGGGAGAGTCGGGGAGGCAGGGATCGAGCATGTGCCGCTCCGTGGGGCGGCGGACATCGACGATCGCGACCTCGATTCAGCTTTGCCCGAACGGAGGTCCAAGCTCGGCTTGGCTAAGCTGCGCTTCCCTCTCGACCAGTTACTTCCACATGTCTCGGCGATGGTGACGAACTGTGGCTACGGCGGTATCCACTACGCGCTCGCTTACGGCGTACGGCCGTCAAACGCTGGATCAGACTTCATCCGGCTCCTCCGATACTGAGGATCTGCCAGCGCCAGGTGTCCGGTCACCACGATCAGTTCGCCCACGGCAGCATTGTCCGTGGAGGCTGATAGAGGACGTGACCGCAGCGCGGCATATCGAGATCGCCTGCGATGAGTCGGGCTTCACAGGCGGAAACCTGGTCGGCGGGCAGAACCAGGTCTTTGCGCACGCCAGTGTGCGGATGAAACCGGATGATGCTCGGAAGCTGGTCGATAGCCTCCTTCAGCAAATCGGCGCCCATGGCAGCGGTGAGTACAAAGCGGCCGAGCTCCTGCGCTCACGTCACCGCCCGGTCCTGAAATTGCTGCTGGGCCACAGCAGCCCCATCCGAGGGAATGCGTACGTCCACCTCACCGACACCCGCTTCTTCGTACTTGCCCGCCTGCTGGATGTACTCCTTGGAGAGAACACCGTGTCTGGGACCTCCTGCCCAGGCGAGAACGCCCGCACCCGGGGGATGGCGATCGCCCTCTACCGCTCAGGCAGGCAGAACTATGG
>JBKOZG010000455.1:0-6991 GCA_046725775.1 Actinomycetota bacterium
GCCTGAATCCGTGCCATCGACAAACCGCAGAAGACTCGCCAACCCAAGGCCCGCGTTTGCCTAGCCGGCCGGCGGGGCACTCCACGGCCGTCGACCGAAGCGCCCGAGAGTTGTGACGAGGCCGCATTATCGGTCGACCCCACCCATAACGGGATCCAACGACGCGACCGCGACCACGACGTCAGAGACCATGGCGCCCTCGCACATCACCGGCATCGCCTGCAGGTTGGTGAAGCTCGGATCCCGGAAGTGCGCGCGGAAGGGTCGGGTTCCGCCGTCTGAGACTACGTGGGCACCAAGCTCACCGCGCGGGCTTTCGATGGGGACGTACGCCTGCCCCGGCGGCACCTGAAAGCCCTCGGTGACCAGCTTGAAGTGGTGGATCAAAGCCTCCATCGACTGGCCCATGATGTGCTTGAGGTACTCATTCGAGTTGCCCATGCCGTCCGAGCCGATTGACAGCTGGGCGGGCCAAGCGATCTTCTTGTCGGCGATCATGATCGGCGCACCCCGCAGCTTCTCCAGCCGCTCGACGCACTGCTCGATGATCTTGAGGCTCTCCCACATCTCGTTGAGCCGGATCCGGAACCGCCCGTAGGCGTCCATGGTGTCCCAAGTCTGCACGTCGAAGTCGTAGGTCTCGTAGCCGCAGTAGGGCTGCTTCTTGCGCAGATCCCAGTCGTAGCCGGTGGCTCGCAGGGGTGGGCCGGTGATGCCCAAGGCGATGCAACCAGCAAGATCGAGATACCCGACGCCGGAGAGCCGGGCTTTGAAGATCGGGTTCTCGTTGCAGAAGGCTGCATACTCCGGCAGATGCTTCCGCATCCACACAACCAGATCCTTGACGAAATCGAGCGTGTTGTCCGGAAGATCCTGAGCGACGCCGCCGGGCCGGATGTAGGCGTGATTCATCCGCAGACCCGTGATCAACTCGAAGGCGTCCAGCACCTTCTCCCGCTCCCGGAATCCAATGGTCATCACGGTTAGCGCGCCGATTTCCATGCCGCCGGTGGCGATGCACACCAGGTGCGAGGAGATGCGGTTCAACTCCATCATCAGCACCCGGATGACATTGGCCTTCTCCGGGATCTCGGCCTCGATGTCGAGCAGCCGCTCCACACCCAGGCAGAACGTCGCCTCCTGATAGAGAGGCGAAAGGTAGTCCATCCGAGTACAGAAGGTGACGCCTTGAGTCCAGGTCCGGAACTCCATGTTCTTTTCGATGCCGGTGTGCAGGTAGCCGATGCCACAACGCGCCTCGGTGACCGATTCGCCCTCCAGTTCCAAGATCAGCCGGAGTACCCCATGGGTGGAGGGATGCTGTGGGCCCATGTTGACCACGATTCGCTCGTCGCCCCGCTCAGCCTGCTCGGACACGATGGAATCCCAGTCCTGCCCGGTGACGGTGTAGACGTGGCCCTCAGCCGCGTCGGCCCCGGCAGCAAAGGGATCTTGTTCTGGGCCAGTTGCGGGCCCGGCGGTCCGCTCGTCGGTCGTGCTCATGAGTAGGACCTCCTTTGATCCGGAGGTGGAATGGTTGCGCCCTTGTACTCCACCGGGATGCCGCCAAGCGGATAGTCCTTGCGCTGCGGGTGGCCGGGCCAATCGTCAGGCATCAGGATCCGGGTCAGGGCCGGATGCCCGTCGAAGATGATGCCGAACATGTCGTAGGTCTCGCGTTCGTGCCAGTCGGCGGTGGGATAAGTCGCCACCACCGATGGGATGTGCGGGTCGCTGTCGGGTGCCGATACTTCCAGCCGAATTCGCCTGTTATGGGTCATTGACAGCAAGTGATAGACCGCGTGCAGCTCACGGTCTTTGTCGGCTGGATAGTGCACCCCTGACACGCTGCTACAGAACTCGAAGCGCAGGTGGGCGTCGTCCCTCAGGTATCGGACCAGCGTGGCCAGATGCTGCCGCGCCACATGAAAGGTGATCTCACCGCGGTAGATGACGACTTTGGTGATCACGTCGCTGAAGTTGGGTATCAGCGCGCCGATCCGTTCATACACCTGGTCCCACCAGCCACCGAACGGCGGGATGGCCGCTCCCGGGAATTCCACAACGCGGGTCAACCCGCCATACCCCGAGGTGTCGCCGCTGCCCTTGAGGCCGAACATGCCCTTACGGACCTGAAGCACCTCCGCGGTCGGCTCAGCGGCGGCTAGTTGAGCCTCATCCTCCTCTGCAGCGGTCGCGTCCGAACCGACAGCGGGCGCCTCCCCTGTCAGGGATTCCGGCTTGGTCTGGGCATCTGGTTCGGATTCGCCCTCCGGCACAGCACCCTTGATCGGCGCCTTCTCGTCGGACTCTTCGTGGATTGACTCAACACGCTCCGAGGGTGCTTCTGGCTCCGCGGTTGCGTCCTCCGGCTCAGCTGTTGCCTCCTCCGGCTCAGCGCGTACGTCTTGGGGCTTCGGCGCCGGAGCCTTGCGGACCCGCTTCCGCGGCGGCTTGCGAGCTGACTTGGGCGTGGCCGACTCGGCGTTCTCGGACTCCTGAGAAGGCGATACGCCGGACTCACCGGATGCGTCCTCCGGCACGGCCCGTACGTCGTTGGGCTTGGGCGCCGGAGCCTTGCGGACCCGCTTCCGCGGCGGCTTGCGAGCTGACTTGGGCGTGGCCGACTCGGCGTTCTCGGACTCCTGAGAAGGCGATTCACCGGACTCAGCGGGTGCGTCCTCCGGCACGGCCCGTACGTCCTCGGACTTGGGCGCCGGAGCCTTGCGGGTCCGCCTCCGCGGCGGCTTGCGCGGAGTGCCTTCGGTCATCGAAGCAGGCCCTTCTGCTCGATGAGAGCTGGCGCCTCCAGCTGCCGCTGCTCCGCCTCCTGCGCAGCCTCGATCGCGTCGATGCCGATCGGGGTGTGCCGCACCTTGTCGCGTAGCTTGAACATGGCGTCGATCAGCATCTCTGGCCGCGGCGGGCAGCCTGGCAGGTACATGTCGACAGGGACGACGTGGTCCACTCCTTGCACGATCGCATAGTTGTTGAACATCCCCCCGGTGCTGGCACAGACACCCATGGCGAGCACCCACTTCGGATTGGGCATCTGGTCATAGATCTGACGCAGCACCGGCGCCATCTTCTGGCTCACTCGGCCGGCGACGATCATCAGGTCAGCCTGCCGGGGCGAGGCGCGGAACACCTCCTGGCCCCACCGACCGGAGTCGTAGCGTGGCGCGCCGTAAGTCATCATTTCGATTGCGCAGCAGGCCAGACCGAACGTTGCCGGCCAAAATGCCGCGCTCCGCATGTAGCCGAACAGATTCTCAACGGTGGTCAGCAGCACACCGCTGGGAAGCTTCTCCTCCAGGCCCATCTCAGCCAACACTCCTGATTGCTTGCATTCTCAGTCCCAATCCAGCCCACCCCGGCGCAGCACGTAGAAGTAGGCAATGAAGACCGTGCCGATGAACAAGATCATCTCGACCAGTGCGAAGGTGCCCATCAGGTCAAACGCCACCGCCCACGGGTAGAGGAAAACGATCTCGATGTCGAAAACGATGAAGAGCATCGCGGTGATGTAGTACTTCACCGGGAACCGGCCGCCGCCGATGGGTTGCGGCGTCGGCTCGATGCCGCACTCGTACGAGTCGTATTTGGCCCGGTTGTACCGTCCTGGGCCCACCAACACGCTGGTAAGAATGGTCAGCGCGACGAACCCCGATGCAATCGCCAGCAAGATCACGATCCCGATGTACGGACTCACCAGCCAGCTCCCCTTCCCCAGGTATTCATGTTGCTCATGCGGCCGGCGCAATCCTGGACAATGAGTTGATCAACTTATCCATCGCGTCGCCGTCGCGAGCATCGGTCAGGTTGGCGAGCAGCTTCAAGGTGAACCGCATCAGGGTTTGCCGGGGCAGCCCATACGTCGTGCATACGCGCATCACCCGCGGATGACCGATCAGCTTCACGAAGGCGCGACCCAACGTGTAATAGCCGCCAAGCTGGCCCTTCAGCCTTGTCGGATACGACTCCAGCGCCTGCTCCGCGGCTCGGCTGTCAGGACCCCGCTGGTGCGCCTCTGCCATCGCATCTGCCGCGATCTCGGCCGACTCCATGGCGTACGCGATGCCCTCGCCGTTGAAGGGGTTGATCATGCCGCCGGCATCACCCACCAGCAGCAGCCCACGACCGTACTGTGGCTGGCGGTTGAAGCCCATGGGGAGCGCCGCTCCGCGCACTGGGGTGATCATGTTCTCACCCCGGAAGCCCCAATCCTCCGGTGTGTTCTGCAGCCAGCGGCTGAGCAGATCCTTGTAGTCGGTCTTCCCGAAGGCCGATGAGGTGTTCAGGATCCCGAGCCCGACATTGCAGGTGCCGTCGCCCATGCCGAAGATCCACCCATACCCAGGCAGCAAAGCGCTCTTGCCCGGTTTGCCCTCCCACAGCTCTAGCCAGGACTCCAGGTAGTCGTCGCGGTGTCGTGGGCTGGCGTAGTAGGTGCGTACGGCGACGCCCATGGGTCGGTCCTCACGCCTGTTCAGCCCCATGGCGAGGCTCAACCGGGTCGAATTTCCGTCCGCAGCCACAACGATCGGGGCAGTGAATCGGCGGCCGTCTTTGGTGCGGACTCCAACGATGCGGTCGGTGTGGGAGTTGATGATCGGCTCGACCACATTGCTGAGTTCATACAGCGAGGCACCCGACGCTACCGCGCGGCGGGCCAGCAACTCATCCAGATCGGCGCGCGGCCTGACCAGGCCGTAGCAGGGAAAATCGGCAAGATCGGGCCACTCCAGCTGAAAGGGACGCTCACCGCCATAGATACGTAGGCCCTTGTTGTGCAGCCAACCGGCCGCCTCCGAGGTATCAATACCGAGCCGGATCAGCTGCCTAGTGCCGCGCGGCGTGAGTCCGTCGCCGCAGACCTTCTCGCGGGGAAACCGGCTCTTTTCCAGCAGCGATACGCGCAAACCGCGGCGAGCCAAGTGGGTTGCCGTGGCCGAACCAGCTGGGCCGGCGCCGACCACGATCACATCAGCGTCGATGGGAGGATCCGTGGAAGGAGGATGCGGGTCAGTTACCGCGTACGGGCCAAGCCCGTTCGTCGTGACTGGCATGACGTCTCCTGCCGTTACCCGGACTTAGTGAAAAACTTCACTAAGTCATTAGGCATGAGTCTACGACTCTCGGAGACACGTCGTCGTGTTGGGTTCAAAGACACTCCAGCCGAGCTACATCTCAACCCTGCAAGGAGAAGGGGGCTATTTAGACATAACTGCCGTTGCGTAAATCTTGATCGTCCAGGCGAATGTCAAACCTCGCCGGAGGACGGACGGCGCTGAAGTAATGCGCCTCGCCGCGCTCCCAGAAGCGCCGCCACTTCGGATCGTCGGTCCTTTCGGCATACCGGACGGCACGGAGTTCAGGATCGACGCCGAGGTAGACGGCAACATCGACCAGATCGGCGAGTTCGGGCCGCGCGGCGTAAACGCCCTCCATGATGATCACATCAGCGGCTGGAATGATCTTCGGCGGTGCCAGCCGGCCGTCGTTGGCATCCCAGTCGTAGGGCTGGAATGTGGCCAATCGCCCGGCCCACAACGGCAGCAACGCTTCGGCTCGAAGCCGCTCCCAATCGATAACGGCATCCACAACCGCGCCGTCCGACATAGTCTCGCGCTGCGTCACAGTTAGCCTCGGCAGCGTGTGCCGATAGAAGTCGTCGCCTTCCAGGACCGAGCCGCCGGATCGGAGTCCGAGCGCAGTCGCCAAGATCGATTTGCCCGCGCAGCTTGGTCCGTCAATGGCGATCACAATAGACCGCTCCGCTCCCGGCTGGCGTTCGATCGCCAGGTCCAAGATCGCTGAAACGGCGTGCGAGGAACGGAGCCGCCAGGCGATCAGCTGATCGGGCGTGTCGATGTCCCAGAGCTCAGCCGGCACCAGCTCCTGAGACACCAATCCCGGTCGGAGCGCATCGAGCAGCCGGCGCGCCGATACACCAGCGGCACCGTGCGGGCCTGCGGCTGCCAGCAACGCCCGGGCCGCGGTGGGCCGCAATGCCAGCTGCAGGGGCTGCTCCCGACCGTATGAATCAACGCCGACGACAGCTTGTGCGCTCGGCTCATCTTCCAGGCGCCTGAGCAGAGTGCTCGCCGCCTGACCGCCCAGCGGCGCATCCGCCGGCATCACGACGATGACGCCCGCGGGTTCGGCCAGCGCTCGACGTACTCCCGCGATCACTGCCGCGGCCGGCCCACCGCCGGGAGGATCCTCTGAGGTGAAGATCACTGGGCGGGCCACCTGGCGCACCGCGCCGACGACCACGACCACGAAGTGTTCAGGCACCGAGGCGAGCGCGCGATCCAGCAACGGCTCGCCCTCCACCAGCTGGGCCAGCTTGTCAGGAGGGAAGCGCTGTGATGCGCCGCCGGCCAGGACCACAGCGGTCACGCGCCGCCCTGAAGGTTGCCTAGTCGTCTGGATCAATACCGTCCTCCGGCGCACCTGAAGGCGCTAGCCAAGCGAGTCCCGCATAGGAATCAGCTTGGCGTTCGACTCCGCCAACTCCGCGGCGGGGTCGGATCCGGCCACGATTCCACAGCCGGCGAAGAGACGGATCTGCCGCGGGTCGGTCTCGCTCAGCTGGCCGCAGCGAAGCGCGATCGCCCATTCCCCGTCGCCATTGGCGTCAATCCAGCCGACCGGTCCTGCGTAGCGTTCCCGATCGAGATGCTCCAACTCAGCAATCAGCGATCGCGCGCTGTCAGTAGGCGTCCCGCAGACAGCGGCCGTCGGATGCAGTGCCGCCGCAAGGGCAAGCGAAGCCACGCCCGTGTCAGCCGCTGCCGTGATGTCCGTCGCCAGATGCAACACATTGGGCAACTGCAGGACATAGGGCGCATCAGGGACATTCATGCCCGAGCAGAAGGGCGTCAGCGCCCGGGCCACGGAGCGCACGGCGTACTCGTGCTCCTCCAAGTCCTTGCTCGACTGAGCCAGCGCCGCGGCAAGGTTGAGATCATGATCATCATCTCCA
>JBKOZG010000270.1:0-12691 GCA_046725775.1 Actinomycetota bacterium
AAAAGACAGCAACATCAATTAACCCAAGAGTCAGGAAGGCCTGGGCCGTTCGGCAGCCGTCATCCTTGCAACATCCAAAAGATCATCGACAGCAAGGCGGCTCTCAAACACACTCGCTGTTAACCCACTTTCCACCCGCCGATCGGGACCATCGTGAGCCTTCAATACCGTCAAAGGGGATCGCACGCTGTAGTGGGAAATCTCAGGCGTCGCCCACGATGAGTACATTTGGAGCCGTGACAAGCACCCCTACGTCCGCGCCGCTCAAGTCCGGGAGACCACTGTCGCTGTTCGTTCTCGGGCGGGAATCCGACCCGCGATCCGAGCGTGGCGTCGAGTGTCCAGGCGATCTGCCGCCAGCCTCCGACCCTGCCCTGGTGGAGCGGGCCAGGCGAGCCAAGGCTGCCCTTGGCGACCGGTTATTCGTGCTGGGTCACCACTACCAACGCGACGAGGTCATTCAGTTCGCCGACGTTACTGGCGACTCCTTCAAGCTCGCCCGTGATGCCGCGGCGCGACCGAACGCCGAATTCATCGTCTTCTGTGGCGTGCACTTTATGGCCGAGTCGGCCGACATCTTGACAGCTCCAGAACAGAAAGTGATCTTGCCTGACCTGGCCGCGGGGTGCTCGATGGCTGACATGGCTCGGCTCGCCCAGGTTGAGGACGCCTGGGACGTATTGGCCGATGCAGGAGTCGCGCACCTCACCGTGCCGGTGACTTATATGAACTCGTCGGCCGACATCAAGGCTTTCTGTGGCAAGCATGACGGCGTGGTCTGCACCTCCTCGAACGCAAAGTCAGTGCTCGAGTGGGCGCTCAGCCGCGGCGAGAAGGTGCTCTTCCTGCCCGATCAACACCTCGGCCGCAACACGGCAGTGCTGCAGATGGGCCTGAGCTTGGACGACTGCGTGGTCTATGACCCGCGTCAGTACAACGGCGGCCTGACCGTCGATGAACTGCAGGCCGCCACGATGATCTTGTGGAAAGGTCACTGCTCGGTGCATGGGCGGTTCACCGAACAAGCCGTCGACGACGTACGCGCACGCATCCCGAACGTCAACGTGTTGGTGCATCCCGAATGTCAACACGAGGTCGTGCTCAAGGCCGAATTCATCGGCTCCACCGAGTTCATCATCAAGACCATCCAGCAGGCCAAGCCTGGGTCAAAGTGGGCGATTGGTACCGAGCTGAACCTGGTCAAGCGCCTCGCTCATGATCATCCCGATCTTGAGATCGCCTTTCTGGAGCAGCATGTCTGTTACTGCGCCACGATGAACCGGATCGATCTGCCGCACTTGGTCTGGGCCTTGGAGAACTTGGCCCAGGGGCACGTCGTGAACCAGATCACTGTCGACCCCGAGACTGAGCGCTACGCGAAGGCCGCGCTGCAGCGGATGCTCGACCTACCAGGCGAGACAGCGCGCGACTGACTTACAGCAACGGCGCATGAGTGTTGCAGCTGGACGTGCCGCTGACGGTGACCGGCAAAATTCGCGGCAAGGAGGCCGGATGATGGTGAAACCTGCAGGCCGATGAGTTCGACGCCCGCAGAAGGTCTGCATGACATGGCCCAGTTCACGACTTTGCTCAGTGATCTTGTTCTGGTCGAATCGCCACGTTGGCATGATGACCGGCTGGTCTTCTCCGATTGGGGCTCCGGCGAGGTACTGGCGGTTGCCCTCGACGGTACACGCGAAGTGATCACCCGCGTCGATGCGATTCCGTTCTGCCTGGATCGGCTGCCCGATGGCCGGCTGCTCGTTGTCGCCGGCGACCAGCTGTTGGTCCGTGGTGCTGAAGGAACACTCACCACGTACGCCGACTTGAGAGCGCTCTCCACGAAACCATGGAACGACATCGTGTCCGACGGTCGCGGCATCGCGTACGTGAACAACATCGGCTTCGACTTTCCGGAGGGTGAATTCGCGCCTGGGTTGATCGCACTCGTCAGCCCAGACGGGACGTCTCGCCAGGTTGCCGAGGACTTGGCCTTCCCGAATGGCATGGCAATCACACCCGACAACCAGACGTTGATCGTGGCTGAGTCCTATGCCGGCGTGCTGACCGCCTACGACATTGCCCCTGATGGCGATCTTTCGAAGCGTCGCGTGTGGGCCGAGCTCGATGGCGGAGCTCCGGACGGCATCTGCATAGATGCCGAGGGCGCGGTCTGGTTCGCCGAGGTGCCTGGTCGCCGTTGCGCACGAGTACGTGAGGGCGGGGAGGTAGTGCAAACCATCAGCTCCGACCTCGGCTGCTTCGCCTGCACGCTGGGCGGGCCGGATGGAACAACTCTCTTCGTGACCGCAGCTGCCTGGCCGGACGCGATGACGCCTGGCTCGCGCACGGGTCAGATTCTCACGACTGAGGTTTCAGTCGCCGGCGCCGGCTGGCAAGCTTAGATCGCCCTCAACCGGGAATGAGGCCCTCTTCGGACTCGCTCAGCAGCTGCCGCATCTCCTCCAGCGTCGAATCGGCATCCGGCAAGATCAGATCGGAGTCCTCGAGTGAGTCATCCGCCAACCGGGTCCCCGTTGTCCGGATCCGATCCAGCAGCGAGTGCAGGGCTTTCGTCAGCTGATCTTGATCTCCGGACGCGACGGCCTGCTCCACGGCGTCATCGAAAGAGTTGAGCCCGCGTACTGCATCGTCGGTCAGGTGCCACTGACCCTCATTCAGGATACGAACGATCATCGCAAGTCACCTTGCGGCTGAGCGGGCGGTGCCTCCTGATCTTGCCTTGGAGGAGCCTGGTACTCCTGCGGAGTCTGCGCATCCAGGCTCGGTGGCGGAGGCGCCTGGTTTGGTGGTTGCGATGTCTGGCCGGGTGGCTGCTGAGCCCCTGGCGCAGCTTGCTGGCCCTCAATCGCCTGCGGTGCCGCCGCAGGACCAGCGCCCAGCTCCGCCTTCATCCGCGCGAGCTCGTTCTCCACGTCGGATGTGGAGGCGAGCTGCTCCAGCTCAAGGGTGATGTCGTCCTTGGCCGTCCCTGTGGGATCGTCCAAAGCACCACTGGCCAAGAGCTCATCGATGGCACCGGCACGAGCCTGCATCTGGGCTGTTTTGTCCTCGGCCCGCTGGATCGCCAGCCCGACATCTCCCATCTCCTCGCTGATGCCGGAGAAGGCTTCGTTGATCCGGGTCTGCGCCTCGGCCGCGGAGTAGGTGGCCTTGATCGTCTCCTTCCTGGTACGGAAGGCGTCCACCTTGGCCTGCAGACGTTGACTGGCGCGGGTGAGCTTCTCCTCTTCAGCTTGCAGCTGAGCATGCTGAGTCTGGAGGTCGCTCAGCTGCTGTTGAATTCCGGAGCGCCGCGTCAATGCTTCGCGAGCGAGGTCCTCCCGGCTGACCTCGAGCGCCCGTTGGGCCTGCATCGTCAGCTTGTCGGCCTGGGTGTTGAGTTGGTTGGCCTGGAGCTCGATCCGCTTACGACTGGTCGCCACATCGGCTACGCCGCGACGGACTTTCTGCAACAGCTCGAGCTGGCGCTGGTATGAGTAGTCGAGGGTTTGGCGCGGATCTTCGAGTTTGTCCAAGGCCTTGTCGGTCTTGGCACGGAAGATCATCGAGATCCGCTGAAAAATGCCGCTCATGAGATGTCAGCTGGTCCTTCCAGACTCCGGTTCCGCGGCCGGGGCCGCTCACAGGCTTCCACCGTATCTCTGCAGTGAAACCGAGCACAGCTAGGGAGGAGGTAGTTTCGTCTTTGGGGTGATCCCCTGAGACAATCCAGGGCCAAATCAACCCAACCCCTGCCGTGCAGCAGCGTCACCACAGTAAATGAGGGGAACTCGTGGCACTCTTCCGCCGTAACAACCAGACCGTTACGCCAGAGCCGGCCACTACGGTCGAACCTGGCCCGGCTGGCAAAAAAGACCGTCCAACGCCGACTCGTAAGGAAGCAGAAGCGGCGCGACGTCAACGTATGACCACGAAGCTCAGCAAGAAGGAATCCCGGGCAGTCTCTAGCCGGCAGTCACGGGCCCAGCGCATGAAGGCGATCAGCGCACGCGAAGCCATGCCCGAGAAGATGTTGATGCGTGACTACATTGACGCCCGCTTCAACCTTGGCGAGTTCCTGCTCCCGGCAGTTGTGGTGATCTTGGCCGTCACGGTTCTCGGCAGCTACTGGCCCAGTGTGACCGTGATCAGCACCTTGGCGATGTACATGTTCATCATTGGAGTGTTCGTTGACGGCTATCTGATGTGGCGCGGCTTCAAGAAGGTACTTGCCGCCCGGCTACCCAAGGCCTCGCCGAAGGGGCTATTGCTTTACGGAATGACGCGCAGCACGCAGATCAGGAGGTTCCGGTCGCCCCCGCCGCGGATCAAGCGCGGTGAGGCGTACTAGAGCCAAGTTAAGACGACTGAGCTTGCAATGACGCACAGGTGATCTGATGAGCTGGCGCTGGGTACCCGACCGCGGACCTGTCTCCCGCCGCGCCAATCCCGACACTCCCGCAATTGGTCGCACCTTCCAGACCCAGGGTGAGGCGGAGACCTGGCTGGGCGAGTTCTATCCGAGTTTGCTCAGCGCCGGCGTCCGAGCGGTAAGCCTCTACGAGGCTGACCGGCTGGTGTACGGGCCGATGTCCTTGGAGCCCGACGTCTGAGCAGGTTTCTTGAGCACGGCAGCGCGCGATTATTTGACGCTCACACCTAGGTGCCCCGCTAGCGTGCGACCGCTAAGGTCGGTTGGTGCCGACGCCTGACTACATCGCCGCCATTCGGCGCGTGTACGGACAGGGCAGGTTGCTGCTGCCAGGCGTATCCACCGTCGTGGTCCGCACTGACCTGGAGCCGGGCAGAATTCATCTACTCCTGACAAGGCGCAGCGACACCGGGCGATGGAGTTTGCCGGCTGGGATCGTGGAGCCCTCCGAGCAGCCTGCGGCTGCGGCCCTCCGGGAGTTGCTGGAGGAGACTCGAATCACGGCCCACGTCGACCGGCTCGCGCTGCTCACCACCGATCCAGATGTGGTTTATCCGAACGGTGACAGGTGTCAATTCGTTTCGATGTGTTTCCGCTGCCGCTATGTCTCTGGTGAGGCGCAGGTCGGCGATGAGGAGTCGACCGAAGTCGCTTGGTTCCCGGCGGACGAGCTACCGGAGGAGCTAAGCGACATCCACAAACGCCGCATCCGCTGTGCCCTAGAGGATCGAGACGACTGCATCTTCGACCTTTAGGCTTCGCGCACGCCGGGGGTCACAAAGGGCGGTTTCGTGATGATGAAGGGTTCCTGACGGCTTCTGATATCCACCGTCACAACGTCATTGTCGCCAACGCCCGCCTCGATCAGGGCAAGGGCGATGCCGGTCTTGAGGGTTGGTGAAAAGGTGCCTGAGGTCACACCGCCGACTTCGCTGCCATCCGGAACGCGCACGATCATCCCCGGTCGTGGAATGCCTCGTCCGACAGAGCGCAGTCCACGCAGCAGACGCGTCGGACCCGCCTCCTTCTCGGCGCGCAATGCGTCGGCCCCAAAGAATGACTCCTTCTTCCACCCCACCGCCCAACCGAGCCGTGCCTGCACCGGCGTGATGGCCGGTGAGAGGTCCTGGCCATGCAGCGGGTAACCCATCTCGGTCCGCAGCGTGTCCCGTGCTCCTAGCCCGGCAGGTTGCAACCCGTAGGGTTCGCCCGCCGCTAGCACTGCGTCCCATACGGCTACCGCGGCGCCGGCCGGGACGACGAGCTCGTACCCCCGTTCCCCGGTGTAACCGGTACGGCACACCGTCAGCGGCGTTCCCTGATATTCAGCGCTCGCGAACGTCATGTAGTCATGGCCCACCGGGAAGCCGGCCGCCGACAGCACCTCGTCGGACAACGTGCCCTGAACAGCCAGTATGGCGAAGTCACGATGCTGGTTGGTCACCGTCACACCGGCAGGCGCAGCCTCGGCAAGTATCGCGACCACCTCCGCGCAGTTCGCCGCATTGGGGATCAAGAAGACTTCGTCCCGGGACCTGAGATAGGCGATCATGTCGTCGACCACGCCGCCGTCAGGATTGCAGAGCAACGTGTACTGGGCCTGGCCCGGTCCGATCTTCCGCAAGTCAGCAGTCAGACACAAGTTGACGAAGTCCGCTGCACCTGAGCCAGCCACTGTGGCCTTGCCGAGATGACTGACGTCGAAGATCCCAACAGCATCGCGGACGGCGGCGTGCTCGGCGAGCACCCCAGCACCTGAGTACTCCACGGGCATGGACCAGCCGCTGAACGGTGCGAACTTAGCGCCTGCGGCCACATGTCGCTGATGCAGCGGCGAGTTGAGTAGTGCGCCGGTATAGGCATTCTGAGCGCTCATTGCTCCTCCGATCACCAGTGGCTGCCTACCGACACTCGACCTGGGGCCACAACCGACTAACCTGTTGACGCCCCAATTTGATCACGTCGACCGACTGAAGGATGGCCTTATCGTGCCCATTCGGATGCTCCCCCCGCTCGCCGTCGCCAAGGGCGTCCCCCGCAATGTCGACGTCCTGGTGGTAGGCATGAGCGAGGCAGGGGTACTCAAAGTACCCGATGCAATTGCGCGCGCTTTCTCAAAACGCTTCGGCATCTCCGTCGAGGAGATGGCAGTTTCACTTGGTGTCAAGGCGGACGCGGACAGCAAACGGACTCTCCCCGCGCCCAGCGGCGGGCCGCGGATTGTGGTCGTGGGTCTCGGCTCCGAGCTGTCAGACGAAGACTTGCGGCGCGCGGCCGGGGCGGGCGTACGACACGCGGCCTCGCTGGCTGAGAATGGCGGCCTGTCCATCGCCGTATCGCTCGGTACCGCCGGCCCCCAGCAGCTCTCTGCGGTCGCTGAGGGTGCGCTGCTCGGCAGCTACGACTATGAGCCGATCAGTGCGGAACCGGCCAAAGGCGCGGTCGACGCGATTACGGTTATCCAGCCAAGCGATGGGAAGGGTGCCGATATCACTGCTGCTGCCAGGATCGTTGCGCAGGCGGTCGTGACGGTGCGTGAGTGGGTCAATACGCCTGCCAATCTGCTGTACCCGGAGTCGTTCGCCGAGCAGGTGCGCAGCCTGGTTCTCGGCAGCGACATCACTATCGACGTGCTTGATGAGACGGGGTTGAGTGAGGGCGGCTACGGCGGGTTGATGGCAGTGGGGGGTGGATCCTCCCAGCCGCCGCGACTGGTCCGGCTTAGCTATAGCCCTCGAGGAGCCAAGTTCCATCTCGCCCTGGTAGGCAAAGGCATCACTTTTGACAGCGGTGGTCTCAACCTCAAGCCTGGCGAGGGCATGTACACCATGAGATGCGACATGGCCGGCGCGGCAACCGTGCTAGCCGTTGCACCCGCGATTGCCCAACTCGGCCTCAAGATCAGGGTCACGGCTTATGGTGCACTCGCTGAGAACATGCCCTCCGGAAGTGCATTTCGACCCTCAGATGTACTGACGATCTATGGCGGCAAGACAGTTGAGAACGGCAATTCTGACGCCGAGGGTCGACTCGTCTTGGCCGACGCTCTGGCACGTGCGAACGAGGATCATCCGGACTTGGTGGTCGACGTTGCGACACTTACGGGCGCCTGCGTAGTCGCCCTGGGAGATCGTACGGCTGGTCTGATGGCAACCGACGACGCGACTGCCGACCTGGTTCTGGACGCTGCCCAGGCGGCTGGCGAGGACATCTGGCAGCTTCCGATCCCTGAGGAGATCCGTAGCAAGCTCGACTCCAAGGTGGCCGACCTGCGTTCCACCGGGCCAGACCGCTGGGCAGGCGCTCTGGTGGCCGCCGCTTTTCTCCGGGAATTCGTGGCGGCAGGCACCCCATGGGCACACCTTGACATTGCTGGCCCGGCGTTTTTGGAAGGCAAGCCGTACGGGTACGTCGGTCCTGGCGGAACAGGGGTCGGCGTACGCACGCTCATCACCCTCGCGCGCTCGCTCGCGGGACAAGCCTGACGACACATAACGGCCTCTGGCCCGGAACCGTGAATTCCGCAAATTCCGCTAACGATTGAGCGGCTATGGCCCGGTCAAGAGCCGCCAGCGTGCCTGGTGGTGGTTGCCAGGTCAGCAAAAGTGGCGATTTACTGCGCATGACGCCTCGACAAGGAGCAGAGATGGCCCAGCCAGACGATGCAGCAACTCCCGGCGCGACAACAACAGCGATAGTCGACGCCTTTCCCGCCCACAACGTCGGCAAACCCGAAGTGCGGGAGATGCCGGCCGAGCCCAAGCAGTACTGGCGCCTGATCGGGCCGGGCATAATCGCCGCCGGCGTCGGCCTCGCCTCAGGTGAGTTCATCCTCTACCCCTATATCGCCTCCCAGGTTGGATTGGTCTTCGTCTGGGCGGCCCTGGTGGGCCTGGCGACGCAGTTCTTCCTCAACATGGAGATCGAGCGCTACACGCTTGCCACCGGCGAGACCGCCCTGACCGGATTCAGCCGATTCTGGCGGCGCTGGGGCCTGGTATTCGCCATACTCACCTTCGCCAACATCAACCGCAAGCTGCTGCCCGGGCCTATCAAGATCCGTGGGGTCCGAGTCGCAGTGCTGATCTGGTCGGTCGTGCTGTTCGGCACGCTGTCGGTGCTGACCTTCCGCGGACAGCTCGAGAGGTTGTTCGGCGGCTGAGCGCCTCTCCCATGGATCTGGTTATTGGGCTGGACTCCGGCACCACGGCGACCAAGGCAGTAGCCGTGGCTGCCGACGCCACGGTGCTCGCCACGTCGAGCGTCGGGTACCCGCTCCTCGTGCCAGAGCCCGGCTACGCCGAGCTCGATCCGATGCGACTGCAAACGGCGGCGGTGGAGGCCGTGGCCGAGGTCGTGACAGAGATCCGCCACCGGGGGGACCGGGTGGTCGGGCTCTGCCTCAGCGGGGCGATGCACGGGCTTGCGCCGCTGGATGGCGCCGGCTCACCAACTGGGCCGCTGATCACCTGGGCGGATAGTCGCGCCGGGGAGGAGGCGCGCAGCATTGGCCTCGGCTCAGGGAGAGAGTTGCACAAGCGGACCGGTACGCCGGTCCATCCGATGTCCCCGCTGCCCAAGCTGCTGTGGTGGCGGCTGCATCACCCCGACGCTTTCGCCAGCACGCCCAAGTGGGGCGGGGTCAAGGAAGTGGTGCTATCCGGATTGTGCCAGGACGCGTATCTGATCGATTTGTCGTGCGCTTCCACCACGGGGCTGTACGACATCACGGCCCGGGTGTGGGATCCGGAGGCGTTGCAACTTGCCGGTATTGATGCCGAACAGCTGGCTACCGTTGTGCCCACGACCCACGTGGTGACTGGCCTGCGCTCGAAGGTGGCCGATCAAACGGGGCTTCCGCGCGACCTTCCCGTGGTGGTCGGAGCCTCCGACGGCCCGCTGGCCAACTTGGGCTTGGGTGCAATCCGCGAGGGGGTGGCCGCGGTATCTCTGGGCACCAGCGGGGCGTTGCGCGCGGTGCGACATGCCCCGGCTGTCGACCAAGCTGCCCGGCTGTTCTGCTACGCCCTCACCGATGATCACTGGGTGCTTGGCGGCGCAATCAACAATGCCGGGTCGATCGTTCGTTGGGCGAGTGCAGCGTTGGGGATGGTGACCCCCGACGTCCACGGCGAGGCGTTGGACGAGGCCGACGGGCGGCTGTTACAGGAAGCTGGGCAAGTGCCGTTCGGCAGCGAAGGGCTGCTCTGCCTGCCGTACTTGCTGGGCGAGCGGGCCCCGTGGTGGGAGCCCGGACTGCAGGGTGCCTGGATCGGGATACGTCGCCATCATGGCCGAGGACATCTGGTGCGTTCAGCCGTAGAGGGCGTCTGCATGCAGCTGGCTTTGGTGGCGCTGGCTCTGGAGGCGGCCGACGTGCACGTTCGGGAGGTGCGTGCTACTGGTGGGGCGATGGAGTCGCCGGTGTGGCGTGAGGTGCTTTCAGCGGCCCTCGATCTGCCGGTTGGCCTTGCGGCCTCCCCAGAAGGCGCCGGCACCGGCGCTGGGCTGCTGGGCCATTACGCGCTGGGCTCGCTGTCTGACCTTGATCGCGCCGCGGAGTTGATCGCGGTGGATCGAGGCGAGCCGCCCCATTCCGACGACGTTGCGGCGCTGCGCAGGCTGCTGCCGCTCCTAGAGCGTTGCACAGTTGAACTGAAGCCTGTTTTCGCCGAGCTCGCCAAGGAGAAACCGAGCGCCTCAGCTGATGAGCCAGCAGACCGACGATAAATCTCTGGTAGCGCCGCGCAGTTGAGGCCTGAATACTTGACGTTCCGCAGCACAGGCCGGAATCCAGCGCGGGCGCTAACTCAGCCGCGGTTCTTACCGCGCTTGGTTGCCAGCGGATTTGTGCCGGGAGCCCAGTTCAGCATGCTGGCCCGCTCCAGAAATTCATCGGAGGGGATGTCGCCTCGGGCGAAGCGTTCGGCGAGGATGCGCTTTGCCTCGTCCTCTGGCGATCGGACACCGCCGAGTGTCGGCAGCGTGAGCTTGCCTTGGCGCCACAGATAGAGGCCGGTGAGTGCCAGGAGCAGGAGGAGGAAGAAGAAGCCTGCCAGGATCGGTGCTACCGAAAACGAACTTTCTGCCCAGCCGTGGGCACCGTGGCTTCCGTGGACGGATACGAGTGGGTTCATTTGGGGAATGCTGGCGATCTGGCCTGTGCCTGACTGGTGCTGAACCTGTCGGGCAGCTGTGAAACGTCCGAGAGGCGGGTACCCGCCACGCCGCCGGTAACAGCGACGGCCTCATGATGCGTCAGCGCAAGTCCGGGTGTTTCTTGTTGCGGGTGTTGTAGTCACGCATGCGCTGCGGATAGCCCACGACTGCCGCGTCGTACCCAGGGATCTGTAAAGACTCAGCGAAGGCATGCGCCCATTCAGGCGACGGCACAACCCGTCTGGTCCACTCGCCGTCGAAGGCGACCAGCAGCAACGTGGTCTGAGTTACCGCAGTCTGAGGCTCGACAAAGGCCTCCACTCCGCGTCGACTCCGTGCGAATTGAGTGAGGTGCGACGTCACAGCATCGTCCACCGTCCGACTCTGCGAGGCATAGCCGCGGCTCTTCTTCACGCGGGTCGCCGTCCGCCGGAACCAACTCATGCGCCAATTATGGCCGGTACCTGCGAGAAATCGCGGCCTTCGCAGCGGCTGAGAGGATGGCGGCATGGCTGCATCCTTCGATCTCATCGTGCTCGGTGCCGGCAGCGGGGGCTATGCGTGTGCCCTGCGGGCGGCTCAGCTGGGCTTCACGGTTGCGCTGGTGGAGAAGGACAAGGTCGGTGGTACCTGCTTGCACCGCGGCTGCATTCCCACCAAGGCGATGCTGCACGCCGCCGAGGTTGCGGACTCGGTGCGCAACGGGAGCCAGTTCGGCGTCCATGCGGCGATCGACAAGGTCGATCTGGCCGGCGTGGTCTCGTACGCCGACAACGTGGTCGGGCGCATCTATCGAGGTGTGTCTGGCCTGATCAGCGCTCGCAACATCACAGTCATTCAAGGTGCAGGTCGGCTGTCCCAGCATGACGGAGGCCCAACCGTCACCGTCGGTGACCAGACATATCGGGCGACAAACCTGGTGCTGGCCACCGGGTCGTACCCGCGCTCACTGCCTGGGCTGGAAATCGACGGCACGAAGATCCTCACCAGCGAACAGGCGCTCCGGCTCGACCGGCTTCCCACTTCAGCGATTGTGCTTGGCGGCGGGGTGATCGGGGTCGAGTTCGCGTCGGCCTGGCGGTCATTCGGGGTGGATGTCACGATCGTTGAGGCGCTTCCGCGACTCGTCCCCGGGGAAGACTCGAGCATCTCCGCTGCGCTCGAACGGGCATTCCGCAAGCGCGAGATCAACCTGGTGACCGGGGCCCTCATGTCGGGGTGCCAGACAACCGAATCCGGCGTAAGGATGCAGCTGGCAGACGGGCGGCAGCTGGAGGCTGAGCTCGTGCTGGTTGCCGTCGGCCGCGGGCCGCAGACCGGTGACCTCGGCTATCAGGAGGCTGGCGTCGAGCTGGATGACGGGTTCGTCAGGGTCACCGAGCGGCTAGCGACATCGGTCCCCCGTGTGTATGCGGTCGGTGACCTGGTGGCTGGACTGCAACTGGCCCATAGAGGCTTTGGGCACGGCATCTTTGTCGCCGAGGAGATCGCCCACGAATCCGGGGTCCTCGAGCAGGCTCCGAGCCCGATTGTCGACGCGGAAGTGCCGCGCGTCACGTACTGCGACCCCGAAATCGCCTCCGTAGGGCTTAGTGAAGATCAGGCGCGGACCCGCTTTGGCGACACCGAGTCGCTCAGCTATGACCTGGCCGGCAATGGCAAGTCACAGATTCTGAAGACTCGTGGATTTGTGAAGCTAGTACGCCAACCGAGCGGGCCAGTCGTTGGCGTCCACATGATCGGTGCACGCGTCAGCGAGCTTGTCGGCGAAGCTCAACTCATCACGAATTGGGATGCGTTTCCGACTGACGTCGCTGGCCTGATTCATGCGCACCCCACGCAGAACGAGGCGCTCGGCGAAGCGCACCTTGCCCTTGCCGGCAAACCCTTGCATTCCCACGGATAACCCACCCGACTGGAACTTGACTCAAGCGGCAACGCGCTGCGTCCAAGCCAAGCTGCTGAGGCTAGGCTGTGGCCCACCGGCACCCAGAGAGGCCCGACCGAGTTCCGCCGAGCCAGCCACTAGTGACCCTAGGCCGTAACTGAGCACCAGCACGATGAAGGAGTCCTCACAGCCATGTCGACCTCTGTAAC
>JBKOZG010000301.1:0-17514 GCA_046725775.1 Actinomycetota bacterium
CTTGAGTACAGTTCAGAGACTCTCGTTGATAGAGTCTCTCGATATACGAGAGAATAGCAAATGATTGAAGGCCCGTCAAAGACTGCGCAGCGCGATGCCTTGATCGAGCACGTCGGCTACACGATCCGGGTGTTCATGGCACGTGCCGTGCTCTTCCAGGACGCGATGGCCAAGAGGGCCGGTTTGAACAGCACGGATCTTCAGCTGACCAGCCTGCTGATGCTTTTCGGGCCGGCGACGCCCGGCGAACTCGCGGAGCGATCCGGACTTACTGCTGGTGGTGCCATCACCGCTGCCATCGACCGCCTGGAGCAGGCTGGAATCGTCGTCCGATCCCGAGATCCGCATGATCGTCGGCGGGTAATCGTGACGGTGAATCTTGAGGTGGTGCTTGCCAAGGTCGGCGCGGTATACGGCGCCGTAGGGCGGCGCTGGGCGGAGTATCTGAACAGTCTGACTGACGAGCAGATTGCCCTCGCCGACGAGCTGTTCACTCGAGCAGCGGAGTTCAACCACGACGAAACGATGCGGCTGCGAGGGCCTGCAAGCGATGTCTGACCCAATGGCGGCCCGCTGGCGGTTTGACCAAGGTCACTGAAATCGGCGATGCGCCTGTTGCTGAGTGATCGGCTCCTGATGGAGCATCGAGAACAGGTCGGAGTGTTTGGCGGCGTGGCTGACAACGATGGGAGCGTAGGCGTGACAGATGTACAGGTAGGCAGCTTCTCGGCGAGGGCGACCAAGTTCTTCGCAGGTCTCGAAGACGACAATTCGAAGGACTACTGGAGGGCGAACAAGGCGGTCTTCGACAAAGAGGTCAGGGAGCCGATGGCGGCGCTAGTGGACTCGCTGCCAGAGCGGTTCCAACCGTTCAGGATCTTCCGAATGAACCGTGACATTCGATTCTCACCCGACAAGTCGCCGTACAAGACTCAGCATGGAGCCGCACATGAGATCGATGGCACGGTCTATTACGTTCACCTGGACGCGCGCGGGCTGATTGCGGCGTGCGGTGCCCACATGATGGCGCCTGATCAGCTGGAACGCTACCGAGAAGCAGTGGCCGCCGATGTTACGGGTCGCGCGTTGCAGGCCACGCTGCGCGACCTGCGCCAGCGTGACTTCGAGCTCGGGCACGGCATGAGCGAGGCGCTCAAGACTGCGCCCCGCGGCTATCCGAGGGATCACCCTCGCGTCGACCTGCTGCGAAAGAAAGCGGTAAGCGCTCATCGCAGGTTGACAGGCAATGGCTTGCGAGACGGCGCCGCCGTACGGCAGTTCGTTGTAGATACCTTCGACGCGTGCGAGCCATTGAATGAATGGATCAAGTCCAACATAGGGCCCACTCGGACAGGTTCCGACCGGCGCTGACTTTCGGCACCGTGGAGCCGTGGCTTCAGTCGCATCGGGGCAATGGCCACCACTAGACTGACTGGCGCATCGAGTGCTACGCAATGTCGCGACTCGTACACGAAGGGTCTCTTATGAGGCGCCGTACTGTCGATCTTTGGTCGCCGGCGATTGGGGCGGCTGGTTCGGTTGTCGCGTACGGACATTTCGGTCGCCCGATACTGGCCTTCCCACACGAGATGGGGAATGCCGAGGACTTTGAATCCTGGGGCATGGTTGATGTTGTAGCCGATCTCATCGATGGCGGCCGCGTAAAGCTGTACTGCGTATCTAGCTACGACGCGCAGTCATGGTCCGATAAGCACATACCGCTGGAGGAACGCGCTCGCCGCCACGGACAATATGAGTCCTGGATCATCGATCAGGTCGTGCCATGGATCTTCACCGACTGTGAGGGACAAGCAGACATCCTTACGACAGGCGCCAGTCTCGGTGCCTATCACGCCGCGAACTTCGCCCTGAAACGGGCCGATCTTTTTCCGCAGGCGCTATGTATGTCCGGAATCTACGACCTCAGCGCCTTGTATGGCTGGGGCGAACGTGGCGACGCAATGTACTTCAACACTCCGCTGGACTATGTGCCCAACCTGGACGGCGACCACCTGGACTGGCTGCGTTCACGCGTGTTCCTGCTTCTGGTCTGCGGACAAGGGATGTGGGAAGACACGACTGGCGCTCTCGTAAGCACCAAGGCTTTTGGCGGCGTGCTCGCCGAGAAGGGCATCCCACATGAGGTCGATCTTTGGGGTCACGACGTAGCGCACGACTGGCCATGGTGGCGGCGGCAGTTTGCCCACCACCTGCCGCGGTTTTGCTGAGCCGTTCATAGCGAGGAGGCGGGTATGGAAAGACATCTAATCGGGCTATTGCTCGGCACCGAAGAGGATTGGCCGGCCGCCTTCGAGGAGTTAATGCGGCGGCTTGGGCCAGTCAAGGACTCGGCGAGACACGACCACGCCTACGACATCGAGCGAATAACAATCGAGCCGTTCGACTTGCGGTACAAACCTCGCTACGACCTTGTTATCGACCGGCTGGCGTACTGGTATTACCACCCGCGCGAATGGCTGAAGAAGATCGCGCTGATGGATGACGTGTACCTGCTGAACAGCCCGTTCACGTTCCAATCGATGGAGAAGCACGCGGCGTACTGCGCGATGATCCGCCTCGGACTCAAGGTGCCTGACACGGTGCTCGTGCCATACAAGAATCCGCCGGACCATGCCAAGTTGGCCTACACCGCAAGTCGTTACAACGAGCCGTTCGACCTAGACGCCATCGCCGAGCAAATGGGTTACCCGTTGTTCATGAAACCGTACGACGGCGGGGCCTGGGTGGGTGTGACACGGATCCGCAACGCAGAAGACTTGCACGCGGCGTATGACGCGTCGGGCCAGCGGCTGATGCACCTCCAAAAGTCGGTGGAGGGTTATGACGTATTCGCCCGGTCATTGTCCATAGGTGCGGAGACGTTGGTCATGAAGTTCCGGCCGGAGCTGCCGATGCATGATCGGTACGAGGTTGCCCACGACTTCCTGACGCCGACTGTTGGCCACGAGGCAGTGACGATTTCGCGCCTGGTAAACGCGTTCTTCCGGTGGGAATTCAACTCCTGCGAGATGTTGGTGCACGGATCTGACCTAAATCCCATCGACTATGCGAATGCGTGTCCTGACGTTGCTCTCACATCGCTTCATTACTACTTCCCGTGGGCAATGAAGACGCTGGTGAAATGGACCGTGTTTTGCACAGTCACTGGGCGACGTCCCCCGTATGACCTGGAGACCCGGCGGTACTTCGACATTGCGGACCGTGACGATCTGTCGTACGACGCCAAGCTCGGGGCGTACCGGAGACTGGCGGATGAGTATTTCGAGACCGATCGTTACCTTGATTTCTGCGCAAGCCGGCTCGGGCACATTGACGAGATCACCTTTGATTGGGTGAACAGCACGGACTTCGATCGTTTGCTCATTGACACCGTACGGAGCACCTACCCCGAGCAGGAACACGACCGGTTCATCGACCACTTCCGGGGCCTCCTCGACCTGTGGAAACGCGACGAAAACAATCTCGGCGTCTCAGCAACGGGTAGCTGAACTCAACAACTGTTCCGCAGGGCGGCGCGGACGGGAGTTAGCTGGCGTACATATGCAGATCGGCCGCCAAGCGCTCGGTCATTTCAATGACCGGCTGCAGTTCCGGATGCCGGACGATGATCATTCCGTCACTGATCAGGACGGCGCGCCAATCGCGGCGGGGGGCACCGATTGGGAGCAGGTCCACCATTACGACGTGCTCGCCATATTCAGCTAGCAGCTTGTCTAGCCCCTCCACGTGGGTGATCAGCCCAACCCCCTTGGCACGCTTGAAAACGCAACCAGAGTTGAATCGGCGCTCGAGTGGTTGAGACAGGCGGCCTTGGATGACGGCTTCGGCCCACGCAACGTACAGATCTCCGTCAGTTGCGTAGTTCATCAGATCGACGACGCGAGCGCCTGGTGGTCGCCCTCCGATCTCGCCGAATACCGCTACACCGTCGGCCTTGCGGTACCACTCCATGTGGGTGAACCCGGTCCGGAAACCCAATGCCGCGATCACTTCCGCGCCCATTTGGCGGCCACCCTGTAGGTCAGGAACGGTAAGGTCGCGCAGCACGATCGACGTCGGACTGATCCATTCGTGCATTTTCATCTGCAGCGGCCGCGGCCGGTACCACATGATGTTTTCGAAGAGGATTGATCCTGCTGCACACACGGTGTCGTAGGTGAACTCCTCGCCATCGATGAATTCCTCGACGCTGACCTCGGGCACATGCCTAAGCAGCGGTAGCACGTCGGCGAGCTCCTGGGCCGAATCGACGCGATAGGTGTCGGCCGAACCGGCACCTGCGATGGGCTTCACGATCAGCGGATAGCCAACTCGTTCGGCTGCTTCCCACACTCCAGCGACAGTCGTGGCACTGGCATGCCACGGCGTACGGATCCCCGCAGCATCGATCGTCTGCTTCATGCGTTCCTTGTCGCGGAACGGCACGGTCTCCTCAACGGTCATGCCGGGCAGCCCGAACGATTCCCGGAGCCGCGCGGCAAGGATCATGTATGGCTCCCACAAGCATTCGACCTGGTCGATTGACACGTGGCGAGCAAGACCGTGTAGTGCCTCGAGCACACCGGGCTCGTCACCTAGATTCACCTGCTCGTAGTGCGCGAGGGCATCCCGCGCCACATCTGGCAGCGCCGACGGTGGCTGGTCGCCGACCCCGATAACGGTGGCGCCCACAGTGTCAAGCGCTCGGGTGAAGTAAGCCATCTCTGCCGGATAGCCGGGTGAGATCATGACAATGTTCACTGCACCTCCACGAGCTCGACACGGATCCGGCTGACGATGCGATTCAGGGCATCCCGGACGACCTCGGTGTTTTGATCGCGCACGATCACATATCCCTCACCCTCATAACTTGACGAGGCCGGTTGACCGATTTCAGGAAGCCGGGCCTCTACAACGAGATGCCCGATCTCCCGCTGGAGCTCGTCAGCGCCATGGACCGCTCTGACCCGCCCCCGACCTTGCCCCCGCAAGTACGCGGTGCCGGCGGCGTACCGGCGCTCGGGCGGGTTGAAGGTGCCCAGGATGACAAGTTCCGCCCAGACCCGGTAGAAGTCCACGTCATGCACGTACCCCAGCATCGAGCTGATCTGCGCACCCGGCGGTCGCGCCGCGACCTCCGATACGGCAACCGAGCCGTCAGGGCGGCGGAACCACTCCATGTGGGTCAGGGCATCCCGTATGCCAAGCGCCCCCAGAGCGGCCGGGCCGATCTCCCAGATGCCGTCGTAGCGCGGGTCATCCAGCCTCCGCGGGAGCAGCACAGTCCACTGAATCCATGGTTGGCGCAGAACTTCCAGCGGCGTCGGCCGGTAATCGGCGATCGAGGAAAACACGGTATGGCCGCCAACCGTGACGCTGTCGAAGGTGTGTTCCGCTCCGACCAGGAACTCCTCGAGCAATCCCGGCGCATCCGAATGGGGAGGCATCGACTCCAGCCAACCGTGTAGCGCACCAAGATCATCCAGCCGGTATGTGGCTTGCGCTCCAGCACCGGCCGGAGGTTTTGCCACCAGCGGGAACCCGACCGCGTCGGCAAATGCCAACGCCTCCGCCGCATTCGTTACGAGTTGGTGGCGCGCGCAAGGTACCCCCGCCTCGCGGAGCACCGTTTTCATTCGGGACTTGTCGCGTACGTTGAGCGCGGTCAGCACATCCATGCCGTCAAGGCCGAGCACGTCACGTGCGTACGCCATTGGCACCTGCAACTGTTCCAGTGCTCCAACGAGACGCTCTACAGGGCCCAGCTGCTGGCTGAGGCCGCGTACCGCGTCAACCAACTGCTGAGGATCGAGTGCATCATCCACCTGCCAATGCCCGTCGAGGTGCACCTTCAAGTCCGGCGATAGTCGATCAGCCGGCTCAGTCGTGATGACGGCCAGGCTTACGCCCGGCAGCTTGGCGGCGGTCAGAACGAAACGCGCGGTTGCGGGAAGCAGGAAGGGTGCGACGAAGGCGGCGACCACCATAGGCAGGACGCTACTCGGTAGCATGCCGAGCGTGAACGTCGTGTTCGTCGAGCCGTCCTTCCCGGCAACGCAACGCAATTTTGTGCGCGGACTTGCCGAGGTCGGTGCAACAGTCATCGGGATCGGTGAGTCCCACACCGACGCGCTAGACGAACAACTCAAAAGCTGGATGTCCCACTACCACCACGTGCCGTCGGTCGTCGATGTGGGAGTCATGACCGACGCCGTACGTTGGATTCAGGGCCAGGTGTGGGTCGACCGGCTGGAATCCACGATCGAGGCACATACGCTCGCGGCGGCGCAGGTGCGGGAAACCTGCACGATCCCCGGCACCTCGGTGCGGACGGCATGGTTGTGCCGGGATAAGCCGTCGATGAAGGACGCACTACGTGCTGCTGGGGTGCCGACGGCCGCTTCCACAGCTGCCCAGACCGCTGCCGAGGTGTATGAGTTTGCCGACACGGTTGGCTATCCACTCATTCTCAAACCACGCACCGGTGCGGGCGCCCTAGACACAACACGCGTTGACAGCAAGCCCGAACTCGACCATGCTCTGGGCCGGTTCGGCGGGCAAGGTGTCGCATCCATCGCTGTCGAGGAGTTCGTCGAAGGCCACGAGGGGTTCTACGACACCATCTGCGTCAACGGGTACGTCTCGTTGGATTTCGTCTCGCACTATTACCCGAACGTGCTCGAAGCGATGCGCGCCCGATGGATCTCCCCACAGTTCATCGCCACCAATCGCGTCGATTCGGTTTCCGACTATGGGCAGCTTCGCGAGCTTGGTGCTCGGGTCAACGAGGCGCTTGGCATTGGGACGACTGCAACCCACATGGAGTGGTTCTTCGGACCGAAGGGACTGCGATTCTCCGAAATCGGGTGCCGCCCACCCGGCGTCGGGGCATGGGATCTGTATTCGGTCGGCAATGACCTCGATTTGTATCGTGAGTGGGCGAATGCGATCGTGCACGACCATATCGCCGCCCGTCCATCCCGCCGTTACGCCGCCGGCATTGTGGCACTACGTCCGGATCATGACGGCAACATCACCGGTTACTCCGGTGTCGAGGAGGTACAGGCTCGCTCCGGCGAGTGGGTCATCGACGCACACCTGCCTCCGCCGGGTACCCCGACACAGCCTGTCGAAGCGGGGTACATGGCCAATGCCTACGTACGGATGCGCCATCCCGATTACGACATATTGCGCGGCTTGCTAGACGATGTCGGCCGTACCGTGCACGTGCACGCACAGTGAGCGGTCGCTTCGGACGTTCGCAGTATTGGTCGGCCGGATCAGGCGACAACCGTCTGGCCATCAACCAGCTCCAGCAACAGGACACGGTCGACGAAGCCGCGGTAGACCGGTTCCTCGCCCATCACGAAGTCCCGATCGTCGAAGGCCGCCAGGTTACGTTCGTCTTCCGCGGCGAGGCCGATGAGGCATACCTTGCGCAACGAATTCTCGGTCTGCCGGGTCGGCTGCCGATGCGGCGGGTGTCTGGGACCACGTTGTGGCACATCGTGCTCAAGGTGCCCGAAGGATCTCGCATCAACTACCAGATCGAGGTGAGACGCGGAGATGATCTTGAACGCATTAACGATCCGCTGAACTCCAAGCTTTCGCACAGCCCCTTCGGGCCCTCCTCGGTGTGCTTTGCTTACGGATACACGACGCCCGAATGGACCTTTCCCGATCCCAGTGCCGCACCCGGGGAACTGACTGACCTTGTCGTGGCGAGCCATGCCCTTGGACGTGACTGTCCAATCACCGTCTACGTACCGGCAGGTTTTCATAGCAGCAGGTCTTATTCGCTACTTGTCGTACACGACGGCGGCGATTTCTTGCAGTATGCCGCCGCGAAAGTGGTCCTCGACAACCTGATCCACAGCGGTGAGATTGCCCAGACAATCGTCGCCTTTTTGCACCCAAAGGATCGGCTCGTCGAATATGCCAATTCACCTGAGCACGCACGATTCCTGAGGCAGGAGCTGTTGCCGCAACTTGAAGGGAAATTCCCGCTGATACGCCACCCTTCCAGTCGCGTTCTTCTTGGTGCCAGTTTTGGGGCGGTTGCGGCCCTCTCGGCTGCGTACCGGTCTCCACGCACGTACGGCTCGCTGGCCCTTATGTCAGGGTCATTTGTATTCTCAGATTCGGGAACAGCTCACGGCGGCGGTCCCGTTTTCGACCCGGTTGTGAGGTTCGTCAACCGCTATCGGGAGCGGCCGCGGCGGGTCGCGGACCGACTTTTTGTCAGCTGTGGACTGTATGAGCCGCTCATTATTCCGAACCGGTCGATCGTGCCCATTCTCGAATCCACGGACATGCGGGTGCGTTACGTCGAGGCGCTGGACGGACACACCTGGGAGAACTGGCGCGACCGGCTGCGCGACGCGTTGTCCTGGGTTTATCCCGGACCTACAAGCGCGCGTCTTCGGGAGGCCTAGCACAGTATTTTTGGCCCAGCGCCCAGCGTTATTGTCACAGGCATGAACCAGCCGCGGCGACGCGAGAGGTTGCGGGCTGCCGCAGCCGCCTTTGCCAGCAACGCGGCGAACAGCAATTTGCGCCGCGCTCAGTTGAGCTTCCTGGGGGCTTGGACGGCCGAGTGGGCCTTCACCGTCGCACTGGGAATCGTCGCCTATCGGGACGGGGGAGCGACCGCGGTTGGGCTCGTCGGGCTGCTGCGTATGGTGCCGTCTGCCGTGGTTGCGCCATTCGCCGCGACGCTTGCTGACCGCGGACGCCGGGAACGAGTCCTGGTCCTGGTCTCCACGATCCGCGGGGTTGCAACCGGGGTGGCGGGAATCGTCGTTGCCCTCAACGGCCCTGTGATGATCGTCTATGTCCTCGCCGTGTTCTCGACTATCGCGGCGACCCTTTACCGACCCGCGCACTCGGCATTGTTGCCATCACTGTGTCGGACTGGCCATGAGCTGGCGAGCGCGAACGTGGTACGAGGGATGTTGGATTCGATTGCCACGCTGGTAGGTCCATTACTGGCCGCTGTGCTTCTGAAATACACCGACGTCGCCGTTGTATTCGTCGTCGCGGCGGCTGCATCGCTGGCCGCTGCGGCCTTGTTGCTGCGATTGCGGTACGACGCCCCGCCACGACCTGCGGCGCCACGAGGTGTCCACCTGGTAGCAGACGCAGCGGAGGGCATCCGCGCCATCGTGCGGAACAGTGACCTGGCATTGTTCATCGGCCTAGGCATAGCCCAAACATTCACCCGTGGTGCGCTGACAGTATTCACTGTCGTTGTAGCCCTGGATCTGCTGCACACGGGCGAGCCCGGCGTCGGAACCCTTACTGCTGCCATCGGTGCTGGTGCGGTGATTGGTTCTGTGGCCGCGTCCCTGCTGGTCGGATCGCGGTGGCTAGCTCAATGGTTTGGCATCGGCGTTGGGCTGTGGGGACTGCCAATCGCGCTGATCCCGCTCTTTCCATCGCAGGCAACTGCCCTCATCCTCCTGGCATGCGTGGGCATCGGTAACGCCCTCGTCGATGTCGGCCTATTCACGTTGATGGCCAGACTGGCACCCGATGCCGTCCTTGCCCGAGTATTCGGCCTGCTGGAGAGCCTGATCGCACTCGCCGTCGGGCTGGGCGCGCTGGTTGCCTCACTCCTGATCGATCTGGCGAGCGTGGCGGTGGCACTGGTCGCCGTCGGTGCGCTATGTCCGATTCTGGTGTTGCTGGCCTGGCGTCGCCTGATGCGCCTCGACCGCTACATCGGAGAACTCGACAAGGAAATAGGCCTGCTTCATGGGGTGCACATGCTGCAGCCGTTGCCGCTGCCGGCTATCGAACACCTCGCCCGCGGATTGGAACCCGTACAGGTGCCGGCTGGTCAGGTGGTGTTTCGACAGGGTGAGCCAGCCGACCGGTTCTACGTGATCGAAACGGGCGCGGCCGATGTGGTCGGAGACGGCCGCCTGGTCACCACGCTCGGTCCAGGGGATGGGTTCGGTGAGATCGCGTTGCTGCGCAGGGTGCCACGCACGGCCACGGTTCGGGCGGCCACCGATCTTGAACTTCAGGCTCTGACCTGCGACCGATTCCTGCCGGTCGTGACTGGATTCCCGCCGAGCTCGCGGGAGGCTGGGGCCGAGGTAGGGGAGATGCTCGACCGATTCCGCCCGGGTGAACCGAACGACGATCAAAAGCGGTCAGGAGAGTAAGGGAGAAATCCGCTTGGTGGTCTTTTTGATCTTGGCGCCAAGACCCGGGTAGCGGGCCTTGACTCTGAGCACCGACGCAGAGTGCGGTCACCAGTCCGAGCGATATTGTCACTGGAGATGAACCAGCTCCTGCACAGCAGGTTGAAGGTGGCCGCGTCAGCGTTCGCGAGCAATGCGGTGAACGGCAACTTGCGCCGTGCTCAGCTGAGCTACTTCGCGGCTTGGACGGCCGAGTGGGCCTTCACTGTGGCCCTGGGCATCGTGGCATACCGGGACGGGGGCGCGACCGCAGTCGGGCTTGTCGGGCTACTGCGCATGGTGCCGTCTGCGGTAGTTGCGCCCTTCGCCGCACCACTGGCGGATCGGGGACGCCGAGAACGCGTATTAGTCCTGGTGTCCACCATTCGGGGCGTCGCTACCGCGGCGGCCGGAATCGTCCTCGCCTTGGACGGCCCAGTGCTGATCATCTACGTCCTCGCGGCCCTCTCTACCGTGGCTGGGACTCTGTATGTACCCGCACACTCAGCCTTGCTCCCATCCCTGTGCCGGACCGGGCAAGAACTCACCAGCGCGAACGCCGTAAGGGGGATGTTGGATTCAGTCGCCACACTGGCAGGTCCGTTGCTGGCCGCTGTTCTTGTGGAGTTCACCGACGTCGCCGTTGTGTTCGCATTCGCCTCCGCTGCCTCACTGGCCGCGGCAGCCTTGGTGCTGCGATTGCGCTACGACGCTCCGCCGCGGCCCGCGGCGCCTCGCGGGGTCCACTTGATGGGCGAGGTAGCGGAGGGCATCCGTACCATCGTGCGGAACCGCGACTTGGCGCTGCTCAACGGATTAGCCATCGCCCAGACATTCACCCGCGGTGCGTTGACCGTCTTCATTGTTGTCGTAGCCCTGGATCTATTACGTGTTGGTGAGCCTGGTGTCGGAACGCTTACCGCTGCCGTCGGAGCGGGTGCGGTGATCGGCTCTCTAGCGGCGTCCTTGCTGGTGGGATCGCGTCGGCTCGCTCGATGGTTTGGCATTGGCATTACGCTGTGGGGTCTACCAATCGCGTTGATTCCGTTCTTTCCTCAGGAGGCAAGCGCACTCATATTGCTGGCATGTGTGGGCTTCGGTAACGCCCTTGTCGATGTCGGCCTCTTCACGTTGATGGCTAGATTGGCACCCGATGCCGTTCTGGCCGGACTATTCGGCCTGCAGGAGAGCCTGGTCTCGCTCACCGTAGGGCTGGGCGCTGTCTTTGCCTCAGTCTTGATCGATCTGACAAGTGTGTCCGTGGCAATGGTCGCCATCGGTGCGCTCTGCCCGATCCTGGTACTGGCGACATGGCGTCGCCTAGGGGACCCTGACCGGAATATCGGAGAACTCGACAAAGAGATCGGGCTGCTCCGCGGCCTTCCCATGCTTCGGCCGTTGCCGCTGCCTGCCATCGAACAGCTCGCGCGTGGCCTGGAGCCTGTCCACGTGCCTGCCGGCCAGGCCGTATTCCGCCAGGGTGATCCGGCCGACCGGTTCTACGTGATCGAAACGGGGGCGGCCGATGTCGTGGGTGACGGTCGCCTGGTCACCACGCTCGGTCCGGGGGATGGCTTCGGAGAGATTGCGTTGTTGCGCAGGGTGCGGCGTACGGCGATGGTTCTGGCGGCGACCGACCTCGAGCTACAGGCACTGACCTGCGACCGATTCCTGCCGGTCGTGACGGGCTTCCCGCCGAGCTCGCGGGAGGCTGGGGCCGAGGTGGAGGAGATGCTCGACCGGTTTAACCCGGATGAACATACCGACGATCAAAACGGGCCGCGACACTAGCGCCGAAATCCATTAGGTGCGGGCCGGATTGCCGTAATCTCCGTGAACGCGCGCTGCCCCAGCGCGATTACTTCCCCGGGGGAAAGGCTGTCAATGACGCCCATAAAATCAGTGCTTCGACGTTGTCTAACTGTGCTGAGCGCCGCCCTATTGGCAGGCGTATTAGCCACCTTAGGTACCTGGTTTCCTGTCGGTGCTACAGGAACACATGGCGAAGGAGGGGACCGAGACGATCCGGTCGCCCTCCAAATTGTCTTGATCAAGGATCGTGGCTCCGGCCTGCTCTGGCCCGTTCGGGATCGGAAGTTCGATGTCGTCGTGCAGGTGGTCGATGATGACCGTAAGCCCACGGAAGTCCACGAGCCGACCAAGATCAAATTGACGGAGGTGTCGGGCCCGGGTGAGCTTGGTGGTAACACGACGGCGATCATCCAAAAGGGCTTCTCCAGCACCATCATCGAGGGTGCGACCTACTCGCAGTTCGCCAACGGCGTCGTCTTGAAAGTCAAGGTGGTTTACGGAGAGCACCTGGATTCGGACAAGATCACTGTGGAGGTCGCCCTCACGGCAGTCGGGGCGGATGCCAAGCCAGGCAAGCCGCTGAAGCTCAAGGATCCAGACTGTGCCGCTCCAACTTCGAAGGTGCCGACCTGCGGCATCCTTGTTCTGAAGAACGGTGCGGACGGTCATGTCACCTTGTCGGTCGGCTCATGTGACGGCCTTGCCAAGCGCTTTAAAGGCTGTCGAGAGGCCGGTGGCACCGAGGCGCTGGTTGTCACCGCCATTGCAAGCCTCAGAGATTTCCACGGGAAGCCGCTCTACAGCCGTAAGCACCCCGCCAAGGTCATCCTCGCCTGCGACAAGGTTCTCTGTGGCAAGAACGGCCATCCGGACAACCACGATCATGACAAGGGCCATTGGAGCAAGACCGATGATCCGAACGGTGTGCCGAGAATCAGGGTGATCTACACCCTGAAGAACACCGGTCCGCTCAAGAAGGTTGCGCCACCGTGCCCGAAGAAGGGTGTACTCGGCAAGGGCCAGGAGGCTTGCGTCGATTACGCACAGGGCAAGCTGCGCGATGGCGACCTCTACTTGCCCCTGCTCTATAAGCACGACATCCGGGGCAGCATGTAGCTCAGCTGGCGAACTCTGGCGGCGGCACCCGAACGACGCTCAGCGATCGTAGGGTGCCGCTGGCCTCCTGCTCGAACTGTGCTGCGTCGGGATCCTGATCGTGGCCGCTATTCGGGCGGCGACTGCCACGCACCGGTCCGGGGGATGGTTTCGAAGAGATTGCGCCGCTACACAGGGTGCGGCGTACGGCGATGGTGCGTGCGGCCACCGACCTCGAGTTGCAGGCAATGACCTGCGAACGTTCCTGCCGGCCGTGACCGGATTCCCGCCGAGCGCGCGGGAGACGGAGACCTCGGTCGATGAGATGCTCGACCGATTCAGCCGCGATGGGGGACTGGCGATCAAAGCGACGATCAATGACATTGATGCAAAATTCACTTAGTATAGGCCTGATCGCCGTAGCATCGAGCGTCCTCGGGGGGAGCCTGTCAATGACGCCCAAACAATCGCTGACACGCAAACAATCGCTGATTCGACATTCTCTTGCCGTGCTGGGCGCCGTCCTGCTGACTGCAGCAGGGGCGGTCGGCATATCCATTCCCGCTAGCGCCGCACCGGCCAAGGCTCTAGACATCGTGTCGGTCACGAATACGGACAATTCCGATCTCGGTTTACTCGTCCAAGACCAGAAGTTCGCTGTCGAGGTCAGGGTCGTCAACAACTCCGGTCGGACAACGACCGTGAGCGATGAAACCACGATCGCCTTGACGGCGTCTGGACCTGGCGCTCTGGGGCCGGAGGGCGACAAAACTAGGGTCATTGAACCCGGCGGCTCCGGCGAGACATTCTCGGGCCTGAGCTATTCACCGTTCGACAACGATGTTGTGCTAACAGTCTCAGTGCAGTCCGGGGTCGAGCTGTTGCCGGACGAAATCACGGTGGACTTTGCGCTTACTGCGGTCGAACGTGATTCCGCACCCAGGGTGCCATTGGTGGTTACGGATCAAGCGGGGTGCGCCGTCCCAACGGCGGAGGTGCCCATCTGCGGCCAGCTTCTCCTGCCGAATGGTGCGAACAACGAACTTGACGGCCGTTCAGACGTGGTCCTCTCGATCGGTTCCTGCGACGGCCTCGGGCGCTGCCGGACTTCGAGCGGCATCACTGCTTTGGTCGCTACCGGCGCCGTAAATGTTGCGGGGCTCTACAACAACACGGCACCTGCCACACTGGTCATTGCTTGCGACAAGGCCCTTTGCGGCGGAACCGGCGTACCTAAGCTTGATGTGATTTATAGCCTTGACAACGACGGTGCGCTTAACCAGACGGCTCCTGAGTGTGCGCGTAAGGGTGTAATCGGCCCGAATCAGAAGGTGTGCGTCGATTACGTCTCGAGCACGCGGTCGGATGGCGACCTCTACTTGCACCTGCTCTTCAAGGACGACATCCGCGGCAGCATGTAGCTCACCCGGCGAACTCTGGCAGCGGCACCCGAACGACGCCCAGCGATCGTAGGGTGCCGCTGGCCTCCTGCTCGAGCTGTGCTGCGTCGGGATCCTGATCGTGGCGGGCTATTCGCGCGGCGACTGCGAGCAGGAAGCCGCGCTCGTGCGCGACGTCGGGTGAGGAGCTCTGTCTCAATCCTGCGGCGAGCGCTGTGCGAGCTTGTGCAACGTTACCCGTGGCAAACAGGGCTGCGGCCTGGACGCGGTACGCCGGCGGTAACAAAGTCGCGGCATGGATGGAGGCAGCCTCGGCTAGCGCTCGTTCGATCAGGGCCAGGGCCTGCTCGGGCCGGCCTGCTAGCAAGTGCGCTTCAGCGGAGGCGATGTCCGCATCCACCACCTCTTGGGGTTCTCGGAGTCTGGTCAGTTGAGTGCGAGCTTCCTCGAGCAAGGTCAGACCTGCTGGTACGTCGCCGGCGCGGCTCTGCGCCCTACCCATTTCCTTGCGTACCAGGGCTGCCAAGTCCTCGTCACCAACTGCGCGGGCGACCCGGAGCGTGTTCTCGAGCAGTGGCAACGCCTCGTCCGACCGGCCTTGCCGTACCAGGACATCGGCCCGGTTATAGTCCGCGTTGGCCGCATTGGAGGCGTCGCCAATCCGACGAAAAGACTCGGCTGCCCGGGCGAACATCGGCAGCGCGTCTGACCAATGGCCTGCATAGAACCGCCGGGCAGCGAGGTTGTTCAACATATGGGCCTCTCCACCGAGGTCCCCAAGCTGCTCATAAATACGCAGCGCGGTCTCCCCGTGCTGCTCACCCGTGGGTTTGCCAGACCACACCTCCACGAGGTGCAGTACCAGGTGCGCCTGGGCCTGCGCTAGCAGCTCACTAGCTGCCTCTGCGTCGTCGAGGGCTTGCTCCGCCCATTTGCGGGCATCCGCGTAGCGCCCCTGGTTGACCCGGCAGAACGCGTAGAGGACTTGCAACCGTGCACGAACGGCGCCTGCCTCCGGATCTGTCGCGCCGCTAATAGCACGCAGGCCCAGACTCGCCCGGCGCAGTGCATTGGTGTAATGGCCGCGGCGTTGCTCAACCCGGCTCTGTTTGAGCGCCAGGTGAGCCTCGCGCAGTGGTTGGCCGCGCACTCCACGCAGCCCTTCCAGGTACGCTGCGGCCGCCTCGCTGGACCTGCCCGCCAGCAATTGTGCATCGCCGAGCGCCTCCAGGTAGAACGAGCGCTCGCTCGGGCTGACGCTCGGGGAGAGTCGGGCAGCCCGTGCCGCCCTACCGTAGGCCTCGGCGGCACCGGCCGGCGCGTAACGCGCCATCGCCCGCCCCCCGGCCCGCCAGCCGTACTCCATCGCCTTGTCGTAGCGGCCGGCCACGAAGTAGTGCAGCGCGAGAATCTCCGGGCGATCAGAGGCGGCCGACGTGGTCTCGAGGATTTCAGCAGCTTGGGCATGCAGCTCGCGACGTCGCCGGTAGGGAAGCCCGGCGTACGCCACCTCGCGAAGAAGGGGATGCCGAAAGCGCAGCTGGCCATCCGTCGCGACAATGAGTCCTTCAAGTCCAGCCAGCAGCTGGTCGGCAGACTGCTCGGCGGCCTGCTCCCCGGCCATCCGCACAAGCAGCTCCTCGTCGAACTCATCGCCGAGCACGGCAGCTCGCCGCAGCAGCGAACGCTGGGCCGCTGGCAGCCGGTCGATCTGACTCGCGGCGAGCTCCTCGACAGTCGACGGAAGCTCGTCCGGGTCCTCGCCGCGGGCGACTGCACGGGCGAGCTCACGCAGGAGCAGGGGGTGTCCACCGGCGCGGGCGGCCAGCGCCTCGGCGATTGCAGGCGGCAACGGCCGGTCAGGTGTTGCCATTTCTGCGAGCTCCGTCGATGACTCAAGGTCGAGCGGTCCCAACTCGATCCGCTGGGTAGCCGCGGGAACCCAGCCGGTTGGACGATCCTCGCGAGTCGCCAGAAGGAGCCAGGGCTGGTTCTGTGTCCGCTCACCCATCGCCGCCAGAACGCCGGCGCTCGCCGGATCGGCCAGATGCGCATCCTCAACCACGAACATCGCGGGGATCTGGACCATCCGCTCGAGGAGGTCTGCAACCAACTCAGGTACCCGTTCCCCACGGTGCTGTTCCTCCAGCTCTGCCACTTCTGGGCTGGCTGGCAGACTCACGTCGAGCACGACACCTAGTAACGATGCCCACGGGCCCAGCTCGGGCGCCAAGGCCGTCACACAATCCTGCAAGCACTTGGCGACAGTGTTCGGCTCCATGGCGCTGCTGGTGCCCAGCACATGGTGCAACAGTCGGCGCACCGGTGCGTACGGTGTCTCGGCGCCCGTACGTTCGCAGTCGCAGCGAAGCACGGTGACCCCACTGGACTGGGCGACGGCCTCGTCAACGAGCCTGGTCTTCCCATTTCCAGGCTCACCAACTACTTCGACTACGGAGCCCGATCCGTTGACCACTTGCTCTGTGGCGGCTCTCAAGACCGCCATCTCGGCGTCTCGGCCGACGAGCAAATCGTCTGTGTCCTGCTGCCTGCGGGGCTCAAGCGGCTGGAGAAGTTGAACGACTGGCACAGGCTTGCTCTTGCCCTTCAGACTCGCCATGGGCGCGTCATTTACGGCGTAGGACCGCCGAGTGTGCTCCAGCACGTCGGCCGCCATGAGGATTGTGCCGGACTCTGCGTGCGCGGCGAGGCGGGCGGCAAGGTTCACGGTGTCGCCCTTTACCGAATAGGTCTTGCGACTTTGGGAGCCGGTTTCGCCGGTGAACACCCGGCCTTGCGAAATGCCGGCCCGCAATGGCAACCGGGCATCCCGATTGACGATTTCACAGACTGCGGTCAGCAGCCGATCCGTGTCGTCGCCGGCACTGCGGGGCGCACCGCCGACCAGCAAGATCTTTCCGCCGTCGACATCCACATCTGTGTCCAGGAAGGAGACGTCGTGGGCCGTCGTGGCCTGCTGCACGTCCCGAAGCACCTCGTCAACTGCTGTCGTGAGC
>JBKOZG010000100.1:0-7105 GCA_046725775.1 Actinomycetota bacterium
ACCGTCGGCACTGGTGGCCGGGACTCCCAAGGTTTCGGCACAGTCCTGCCCAACAGCGTCGTCCACAAGAATCACATCTTCGGGGTGATGAAGCTGACGTTGAGCCCGACCAGTTACAGCTGGTCATACGTTGCCGATCCCACGACCCCGTTTTCGGACTCCGGCAGCGGTAGCTGCGTCTGAGGACCCACCTCGCCCTCTCCGAAACCGTCCCTGAGGCGGAAGGCCCGACGGTCACCTGACCACGACGCGTGGATCCGGCATGCGTACGGTCTTGGCGACCCAGGTCGCGCAGCTCGTGTCGTCGCTGGTCCGACGGCCATCTGATGTTGGGGTCACGCGGGAGGTCGCACCCGTCGTCCAGCGCGATTAGTGCCGATGACCGCTATAGCCGTGCTCCTTCGCCCGCGCGAAGCTCGCCTGAACCTCCTGCTCGGCCTCCTCCACGCCGACCCAGGTAGCACCCTCCACAGACTTGCCGGGCTCGAGGTCTTTGTAAACAGAGAAGAAATGCTCGATCTCAAGGAGTACGTACTCGCGGACGTCGGAGAGATCACGTATGTGGTCGCGCCGATGGTCGGACGCCGGCACGCAGAGCACCTTGTCGTCTCCCCCCGCCTCATCCTTCATCCGGAACATCGCGATTGCCCGGCATTGGACCAGGCAGCCCGGAAATGTTGGCTCTGTGATCATCACCAGCGCATCGAGAGGATCACCATCCTGACCGAGAGTTCCCTCAATGAAGCCGTAGTCGGCCGGATACTGGGTTGAGGTGAACAACGTACGGTCCAACCGGATGCGGCCAGTGTCATGATCGACTTCGTACTTGTTCTTTTGACCTTTGGGGATCTCAACGGTGACATCGAAGGTCAATCCGCTCATTGGCTTCAGACCTCGCTCGACATTGGGTGCAGCCACGGGACCTCCTTAGGATGAGCACTGACCTCTGCAAGAGTGCAGCTCAGTGACTGTCCGCCGGCATGAGCCTAGCGTGAAGGGGGTGGGCGTAACCCGTGGGTCTTAAGCAGATCGCCATGGTAGTTCTGGCCGTCGTTGCCGCGATAGCTGTTGTGATCAGTGTGGTCGCGGTAGCCATGGTGGCGCTGCCGCGGGACAACCGATACGCCATTGGGGAACAGCCAGGCAATTCTGGGTCCGCCGCTGCACCAGGCACTCCGAGCGCTCTGAGCACCCAAGCGGCCGCAAGCGCCGGTTCGGCCGTGCCGATGCCTCACCAGCTTGACCTGCCCGGCCCGGTACTCGCCGCAGCCTCGCCCGGATTCGTTCCGAACGATGTCGCAGTCACCGACAAGATCCTGGCGATCAAAGTTAAGGGTGCGACCGGCTCCTATTCCGGCTCGGTTGTCGAAGTTGGTACCGGGAAGGTGCTGTACGCGCACAACGCCACGCTTCCTCACGTCCCAGCCTCGACCATGAAGCTGCTTACCGCGACAGCCGCACTGTCAATCTTGGGACCCGAACACACCTTCCAGACGACGGTGGTCAGCCCTCAGCCGGGTCAGATCGTCCTCGTTGGTGGCGGGGATCCGTACCTGGCCAGGAAAGCCAGCGCTGACTATCCCAGGCGAGCCACCATCAGCGGGCTAGCTCGTGCCACGGCAAGCCGGCTCAAGCAGGACAAGATCAAGAAGGTGAGCCTTGGCTACGACGCCACCCTGTTTACTGGTCCGAACTGGAACCCGCGCTGGCCCAGCTTCTACCGTGGCTCGGTCTCACCGACCTCCGCACTCGTAGTTGACGAGGGCCGGGTGGGCGGGGCTTCTCCGCATTCGCGTTACCAAGACCCGGCCAAGGAAGCGGCCACCGCCTTCTCGACGGCGCTGTCTAAGGAGGGGATCAAGGTCACCATCACCCAGCGGGCGCGGACGCCGATATCAGCGCCCGTCATTGCCAGGGTTTCCTCGATGAGCCTGGAGCGGATCGTTGAGCACGTGCTCATGATCAGCGATAACGATGCAGCAGAGGTGCTCTTCCGCCATGCGGCCATCGGCGCAGGTAGGGCAGGCTCGATCGCGGAGGCGACCAAGGTCGTCCAGTCAGAGCTCACCAACCTCGGCATCTGGGAGCCCGGCATGACGATCAATGACGGCAGCGGCCTCTCCCGCCAGACCAAAGTGTCAGCCAGCTCGATGGTCAAGATGCTGCAGTTGGCCGCCGGCGAGCAGCACCCTGAGCTACGGGCGGTGATCACTGGCCTCCCGGTGGCCGGGGTGGAGGGCAGCCTGCGGATTCGATATTTCGACAACCAGAGCCTGGATGGACGGGGAGTGGTACGCGGCAAGACCGGCACACTGAATAAGGTGCGCGCTCAAGCGGGTTTGGTACGCACGAGCGACGGCTCGCTCTTGGCGTACGCCTTCTTGATCAACAATCCCAAGAATGAGTACAACGCCAGGGTCTGGCTGGATCGCGTGACCACTGCAATCAGCATGTGCGGGTGTGGCTAGGCGTTGTGACGCCCGCTGCAGCCTAGCCGACGCTGTAGCCTGAACTGGGTCATTGACCGTCCGGTAGCGGGAACCCTCAGGTGCATCTCGAACGTAGTAAACGCTGAGGGAAGTTTCATGGCACGAAGAACCGTTGGGCGGCGGTTTAGCGCAGAGAGGGATTCGCCTTCAGTCATGTCGATGGTGTCCAGCTCTGACATTTCGTCAGCCGCCTGCGCGATCAACAGCCGTAGCCACGCGCAAGCCAGCGGTCTCTTGCTCAGCCGCGATGACCCAGGGATCTGAATCGAAGCACGTGGGACAGCCAGTCATGCTGTTGCGCATCGTGGCCGTATCCGCGGCACTGCTGCTTTTCTCGTCGAGTTGCGACGCGCAGCAAGACCCGGACACTCGTGCCAGCGCCACTCAGGCTCCGTCTGACGCCATCTGCCTAGATGCTCAGCGAGCGGCGTATCCGCAGCTCGTGGACGGGTGGCGCAAGCTGGCCATCGCGGTGACGGCCAATGAGAGTGGCGCTGCGCCCGTGCCTCTGGAGCCGTGGACAAGCGCGCTTGTCGATGTGCGGACTGAGTTGACGAAGGCGGGCTGCCCAGATCCTCCGCGGGAGCTGGCCCCGATCATCGCGCTCACCGCCGACCTCGAGAGGGGCTCCGGCGAGATAACCGTTGATCAAGCCCGCAGCCTTGGCAGGCTGCTGAGCGAGCTGCGCAACACGCTGCAGGTGTTGCCGGTTGCATTAGACGAGCGCCTGCTCGACCTCCCGATGACGTGCGAGGAGATCAGCCAGCAGGTGAGCGCAACTTATATGCCGCGAAGTGTTGCCACTCGTACCGGCCGCGACCTTTGGGCGGTCATGTCCGTTCGGAACGAGAGCAGTCGAGGTGTCTACGCGGCCGTCGACGGACAGTTAACGGCAACCCACCCCGTGAAGGGGAGCCCCGGGAGTGTGTCCTCGCAGTCGACGTCACCCGGTGTGTACGCCGGTCCGTTCCGAACCAGCCACCATCCCCTGTTGACTCCTGGCGGCGAGCGCCTGCACCTCACCTCCGATGGGCGGGCCACTTCACTGACCCTCACGGTCTCCGTCGGCTTCTCCGAAGGGACAATCGACTGTCCAATCCGTGCCGAGCGAACCGACGCTCCAACAATTACGGTCGCTGCAGCTGGAGACATCGCTTGTGGCCCAAACAGCATCGGCTACAACCGTGGACGCGGAGTGCCCGGACGCTGCCATCAGAAAGCGACATCGGATCTTGTCAAGGAGATCAACCCAGACGGGGTATTCGCGCTGGGAGATTTGCAGTACCAAGTCGGCACGCTGTCCCAGCTTCGGGGGTACTACGGCAGGACCTGGGGACGCTTCAAGGACATTACCTACCCGGTATTGGGCGACCACGAATACGGGGATCCAGGGGCCGAGGGTTATTTTGCATACTTCGGACGCCGAGCCACACCGCTGGATCCTGACTGTACGGTGGGCTGCCGGGGGTACTACAGCCTGGATCTGGGCGCCTGGCACGTGGTCTCCTTGAACGTCAACTGCAAAGAGCTGCCAGATGGCGACGGGTGTGACCGCCAATCCGCACAGAACCGCTGGCTGCAAAAGGACCTGACGGCAGCCAACAAGACCAGCGCATGCACGGTCGTGCTGATGCACAGGCCTCGGTGGAGCTCGAACCATTTTGCTTCCCCAGAGCTGGACCCGTTGATCAAGACCATGCATCAGAACGGGGTCGAGCTCGTGCTCAGCGGAGACTCACACACTTACGAACGCTTCGCCCCCCAAACACCGGCTGGCAGGCTAGACAGGACCCGCGGCATCACGCAGATCGTCGTGGGAACCGGCGGCGCACACTTCACCGGCTTGGGTTCAACCGAAGGCAACAGTGTGGTTGGCAAAGAGAACGTGTTTGGTGTCCTCGAGTTGACCCTTCGGGACGGCAGCTACAAATGGGCGTTCCGAGCGGACCCCTCAACACCATTCACCGACTCCGGCAGCCAAGCCTGTCACTGATGCTCTCGCGAGCAATCTCGAGACGGCTGACGATGGTCGCAGGGCCTCACGCCTCGACCGCGATGCGCAAGCGCGACCGTACGGCTCCGCACATAGACTCGCTCGTGTGACAACCTCGATGGTCGACTGGACCGTGGCGCTGAATACGGCCACCAAGCTGGTCAAGCCTGGCCCGGATATCTCTCGCGAGGGTGCAGCGGCGGTTGTCGCCGAGCTGCGCAGCTTCGCCAACCGAGCGGAGGCGTACGTCCGCGAGGTGACGGGAATGGAGGCTGACAGCGGTACGGCTCCGGTGCTGGTCGTCGATCGGCCGCGATGGATTCAGGCCAACCTGGACGGCTTCCGCCAGATCCTGCTACCGCTCAACGCCAAGGTGATCGAGCGGATGAAGCATTCAAGTCCCACGGTTGCCAGTGTTGGCCCTCGGATCACAGGCGTCGAAGTGGGCGCGCTGCTCAGCTATTTGTCCTCGAAGGTGCTCGGTCAGTTCGACCCCTTCTTCCCGGGAGCCGATTCCAACGCACCCGGCGGTCGGCTGCTACTCGTCGCGCCGAACATCGTCTCCATCGAACGCGAGCTCGATGTCGAGCCTGCCGATTTCCGGCTCTGGGTCTGCCTGCACGAGGAAACTCATCGCGTGCAGTTCGCGTCGGTCCCGTGGCTGCGTAGCTTTCTCAACGGCCAGATCGCCCAAATCATCGACTCGGCCGAGATCGACCCCGCGGTTGTGGCCCAGATGCTCCGGGATGCACTCAGGCGGGTCTTCGAAGCGGTTACCCAGAATCAAGAGGTGTCGATCATTGACTTGGTCCAAACGCCGGCACAGCGGGAAACGGTCGATCGGGTCACCGCCGTGATGTCGCTGCTCGAGGGCCACGCGGATGTCGTGATGGACGGTGTTGGCCCAGACGTCATTCCGACCGTGGAAACCATCCGGGCCAAGTTCACGGTACGCCGGCAGGGCCAAGGCTTCGACAAGATCATCCGTAAGCTGCTCGGATTGGATGCCAAGATGCGTCAATATCGCGATGGCGCCAATTTCTGCCGCGCAGTGATGGCCGAGGTGGGCATGTCGGGCTTGAACAAGGTCTGGACCTCACCGGAGACACTGCCAAGCGCGGCAGAGATCACTAACCCGAGGCTCTGGCTGACGCGCATGCACCCTGAGCTGACTGCAAGCTAAAGCTGATACATCGGTGGGTTATCGCGAGCTCGGTCCGGCGGGCCTGGCGGTTGTGCAAGCAGTTGACGGAAAACTGAGCAGCCAGGACAAGCTTCTCCTCGTCGCGTGCTCCGGCGGCGCTGACTCGCTCGCACTCGCATTTGCTGCTCGTTACGTGGCCATTCGCCGCTATCTCGATTACGCCGCTGTCGTGATTGATCATCGGCTGCAGGACAGATCAGCCGAGGTCGCCGCAGGAGTCCAGCAGCAACTCGACCGGCTTGGGTACACCGACGCGATTGTTACCACGGTTCAGGTTGACCATTCAGCGAGTGTGGGGCCCGAAGCCGCTGCCCGCGAGGCCCGATATCGGGCCCTTGGCGCAGAAGCCCGAGCGCGTTCCGCCACCGTGTTGCTCGGTCACACCCTCGACGACCAGGCCGAGACGGTGTTGCTTGGCCTTGCCCGTGGCTCCGGCAGCAGATCCTTGGCCGGCATGCCGCCTCGGGCCGGCCATCTGCTGCGGCCATTCCTGAACCTCCGCCGGGAAACGACCGAGCAGGCCTGCGCCGAACTCGGCCTCAAGCCTTGGCAGGACCCCCACAACACGGATCGTCGGTTTACCCGCGTCCGGGTACGCGCGACCGTGCTGCCCACGCTGGAGACCGAACTCGGTCCCGGGGTCGCCGACGCGCTGGCACGGACGGCGGAGTTGCTGCGCGACGACACTGACCTGTTAGACCGGCTCGCTGCGGACACGTACCGCACAGCGGAGGGCTTCGGCGGCACGGACACGTTGGACTGTGCCGCTTTGGAATCTCAACCGCCCGCCTTATGTCGCCGGATCCTCCGATTGTGGTTGCTGGCGCACGGCATCGGCGACCTCTCGTTGCGGCATATCAGCGCCGTGGAGTCACTGGTGATCGACTGGCACGGCCAGAAGTCGATCGAGGTGCCCGGGGCAACGGTCACCCGTAACGCCGGTCGGCTGTCAGTCGGCTGAGTTGCCCGGAGCAAGGCGGCTGCCCGGTCCGCGCGACCACTGATCCTGTGGCAGGCTGAGGCCCGTGGACGCCACCCAGCTCAATGGTGATTTGTCACGTGTCCTCGTTACTGAAGAGGAACTCGCCAGCCGAATCACCGAGCTCGCCGCCGAGGTCGATCGCGACTATGAGGGCAAGGACCTGCTTCTCGTTGGCGTGCTGAATGGAGCCGTCATGGTGATGGCCGACCTCTCGAGGGCGCTCACCAACCATTGCCGAATGGACTGGATGGCGGTCTCTTCTTATGGCTCAGGCAGCAGGTCCTCCGGCGTGGTACGCATCCTCAAGGATCTCAGCACCGACGTGGCCGGAATGGACGTGCTGCTGGTCGAGGACATCATCGACACCGGGCTGACGTTGTCGTACCTGGTTAGCAACCTGCGCTCCCGAGGACCGGCCAGCTTGAAGGTGTTGACGG
>JBKOZG010000457.1:0-8207 GCA_046725775.1 Actinomycetota bacterium
AGTCGGGCCTGCATAAAGCCACCCCACGCAGTGTCTTCCAACAGATTGACGGATCACCCCATTGCCGCTGTGGCGGCGAACTCGAGGACTGAGCTCCGCCACGCAGACTGGTAGCAAGCACAGCCGACAGATTTGCAACCACCTGAAGGTGTTCTCGCTTTCTCAGATCGCGTTGGTTCGGTGGGCGTTCCTACCAACGCGGTGTGAAGCCAGGTAGTTGGTCGGTAGGGCGACCGATGTTAGTGCGGCAGCTTGTCAGGTGCGAGCACGAGGTCGATGCGGCTGATCCGCCCGCCGGCGACGGTGAGCGCCGCCACAAGCAGGGGGACGTCGTCCTGGGTGAGGATGAACCCCGGGCCGCCGTTGACCGGGATCGGGCGCAGGACGGCGCCGGGCGGAGTCCTGCGGGCGAGACCGAGGAACAAGCGAGCGACGTTGTGCGCGCCCACCACGGGTCGGAGGGCAGCCCTAACCTGACCGCCGCCGTCGCTGACGAGCACAACTTCCGGGTCGAGGACAGACACCAGCGTGGCGAGGTCTCCGCCGGCGGCAGCCGCCAGGAAGGCGTCCGCAACGCGACGACGCTCGCCGGGATCGACCTCGATTCGGGATGCGCCGTCTGCGATGTGCGCCCGCGCCCGCACGGCGAGCTGGCGGACCGCGGCCGGGGTGCGCCCGACCACGGCGGCCACGTCGCGGAAGGGCAGACCGAACAGGTCGTGGAGCACCCAGGCGGTCCGTTCGGCGGGGCTCAGTGCCTCAAGCGCGACCATGAGTGCGAAGCTCACTCGCTCGTCGAGGGTGACCCGGTCGGCCGGGTCGGTGGTTGGACCGACCGGTTCGACGAACGGCTCCGGCAGCCAGGGCCCGATGTAGGCCTCGCGCTGCAGCCGCGCTGAGCGCAGTACATCGACCGCCCGCCGCGCTACAGCGATTGTCCCCCACGCGTAGAGGTCATGCACCGGTTCGCGGGCGTCGGCGGCGACCAGACTGAGCCAGCAGTCCGCGACGACGTCCTCGGCTTCGGCACGGCTGCCCAGAACAGCGTAGGCGACGCTGACGAGGCGGGGCCGCAAGCGAGTCCACGCCGCCGCCAACTCCTCCTCGCGGGTCATCGCACAGACCCGGCGGTCTGAGCGTCGACGGCCAGGCTGGAGAGGTAGGCGTCGAACCTGGTTTCGCCTAACTGAAACGGCTCGTTTGGGATCAGGCCGCCGGTTGCCATCGCCGCGCCTATCCTGCCCGGAAACCGCAACGATACGAGGTTGCGCTGCTGCCCGGTCGCGCGCAGGTATCCCCGCACCATGTCCGCCATGCCAAGCCGCTGTGGGCCGGCGATCGGGAGCGCCACCCCTTGCGGTCCGTCGTGAACCAGGCGAGCCAGGCATCCGGCGGCCTCCGCGGCCGCAACCGGCTGGCACAGCATCTCCGGCACCGCCACTACCGGTCCGAGGCCGCCGCGGGCGACGACTTGCCCTGCGAATTCGTGAAACTGCGTTGCCCGCAGCAGCGTCCAGGGCACCAGCCCGGTAGCGAGCAGTTGCTCCTGGCGACGCTTGCCGAGGAAGTAACCGTAGTCGACGCTGTCCACCCCCACGATCGACACGGTGACCACATGAGCGACCCCAGCACCTTGCGCTCCGCCGAGCAAGTGCCGAGTCACCGACTCGAAGAAGCGGACCGCCGGCCTCCGTCGTACCGTGATGATGTTCGTGGCATCGACCACGGCGTCACACCCGACGAGCGCCGCCGCCACACCCGCGCCCGAAGTCAGGTCTACACCCTCGGACCGGGCCAGGACGATCGGCTGGTCACCCATTTCGGACAGCGCCTGGACCACCAGCCGTCCAAGCAGGCCGGTGCCACCAGCCACAGCGACCTTCACAGCGTCGCCCCTGTTGCTTTGTCGACCACTGGCGTTCTGGGCAGCGGTACAGTCGCCGGCGCGCTGTCTCCCTTCCGCTTGGGCAGGACAAGCGTGGCAGCCAACACCACGACCCCGCCCAGCGAGACCAGGTTGAGCACCTGGTCTATACGGTTGTAAAGGCCCAGATGATCTGCATGGTATGCCAGGTGCGGCACCGCGAAGATCAGCCACGTCAGGCCCGTGGCCCGCACCAGCGCCCGCTCCGGATGCAGCAGCGCCACCATGCTGAGGACGCACAACGCGCAGTTGAGCGCGCCGATGTCGCGCACCATGTGCTCGTTGAAGGGACCGTCGACGGCCACCCAGTGGCGAGCAGCACCGGGGAAGCCGGTGTAAAACGAAGCCGGCGCCAACAGTGCCCACAACCCCACAAAAGCCGCCGACAGCGCAAGTGCCAACAAGAGAAGTCGTTCAAACCGAGCGTTCATGACATCAGGACGATTCGGCGGGTGGAGATTGTGACATCAACCACGCAAACCTCACGCGCGGCTCGCCACGCTCCCCTTACGCCTGCGTGGGCGAAGCCGTGTGGATGGCGCCTGGCCTGCGACCGTCCAGGGGGTGATAGCACTCCCGGGACATCCAACTTCTCTTAGCAAGCAAGGGTTACAGATTGGAGTCCCGTTGGATCCACATCGAGTCGGTTGACACGAGCTCGCGATACTCACGCAGTCTGAGCGGCGACTCCTGCTGGCGTCGACGCAGCGTTCGGAAGGGTCAAGGAATACCGGAGATGGCTATGGGGAATGCTGTGCTGACCAGAGCCTAGCCAGAGCTGGTCGCGACACATCGAGGAGCTGCGCTGCACGGTCGCGCACGCCCGTCTCGCAGTCGCACGAGACAGCACCGTGCCCGCAAGCCGACCCCCTCACGCGACGGACGACCAGACACCGTAACCCAGGAGTTGGCCGGCTGGTGCGAATCGAACACCGACGCTGCGAGCGGGCTACTCCGGACCAAGGACAGCACTGCAGCCTGACCAACGACGCATTACCCTGCGGTCGTGACCGGACCTGTCTTCGAGTTCTCCGAGGTCTTTAACGAGGACTACCTCTATTTCTATGGCCCTGAGCTAGAGGCGGTCAGCGATGCACAGGCCGAGACGATTTGGCGCCTGCTCGACTTGGAGCCTGGAATGGAGGTCCTTGACCTAGCCTGCGGTCACGGCGCCGAATCGCCAACCGCCTGACGCAGCGCGGCGCGCGCCGTCACGGGTCTCGACGCCACGCCGCTCTTCCTCGAGCACGCACGCCGGGACGCCGCAGAGCGAGGCTCGAGGTCGACTACGTCTGCGGTGATATGCGGTCCCTGCCCTGGCCGGAGCACCGCTTTGAACGCGTCATCAGCTGGTTTACCTCCTTCGGCTACTTCGACGACACCGAAAACCAGAAGGTCCTGTCTGAGGCGCACCGGGTACTTCGTCCCGGCGGCCGGCTCCTGATCGAGAACAACAACCTCGCTGAGCTCCTCCCCCGCTGGCTACCGGCTGTCGTAGTTGAGCGGGATGGAGACTTCATGATCGACCGGTCAACGTTTGTACCGGCGACGGGTCGTGCTGTGACTGAAAGGACGTGTGTCCGCGATGGACAGGTCCGATGGTTCACCTTTTCGGTCCGCATGTTCATAGCGGTTGAGCTGAAAGGCTGGCTCCTCGCCACCGGCTTCCACAGCGTCGACCAGGTCGACCACGAAGGCGCAGCGCTCGCTGCGGCGTCAGGTCGCATGGTCTCCGTTGCTCACAAGGCATCCGGCGCGGACAAGTAGCCATGACTATCTGGATTTCTGGAGGTTGCCCAGGCGAGGCCGCGCCTCCCCGGACCGGTGCAGCAAGCGGGGCCAGCACCAGTCCGGTGGTGATGGCTGGATGCGCCTAGCTCGAGGACACCCCAGTCACGAAGAAACCGACGAGATAATCAGAATCGGGAGGGACGAGTCAACCTGCAGTTCCCTAGTCGGCCGCCTCCTGTCCCGGATGGACGAGCGACTGCCGTCTCGGATTGCCGGAATTCGCATGTGGTTCGCTGCTAAGGCTCGGCAGGTCATGACGTACCGAATCCAGACCCATCCGTGAGCGGTTGAAGTCAACCGCGCCAGCATACGACCACCTGACGCCGTCGATCCGCCCGTTGGCCGACCCTCCTGCGGACTAGGACGTACGGCAGGGAGATGGCGGCGTGGCTGGCTGCCCTTGGCCCGCATCCCCTGACACTCGAAGCATGAGGGCCGGCACAGGTGAGCCGCCGCTGGATGTTCTTGGCGAGAGCGGGAGCGATTACGACGACAACGAGCCAAATGCGCCGAGCTCTTCAGCTCGTCTCGGGTCAGTAGCCGCAGAGTGGGCGCGTCTTGGTCCTGTGACGATCTGAGCGGGATTCGCCGAACCTCTGCGGCAGCCTTGGATCGTCGAATGACAGCGGTTCGGCATGACGGCATGTGTCACGATTTGCCCATGGCCGAGCGTGTATGGTTCCCCAGCACGAGCGGACCTCGCCTGGCAGGCCTCATCGACAATCCGACCGACGGTGTCAGGGGCTGGGGCGTATTCGCACACGGGTTCACGCTTGGCAAGGACTCTCCAGCGGCGAGCCGCATCTGTAAGCAACTGGCCAGCGAGGGCATCGGCATGCTTCGCTTCGACAACCTTGGACTGGGCGACTCCGAAGGTGACTGGGGAGACGGCTCGTTCTCCCACAAGGTAGAGGACACTGCCGAAGCGGCCAGATTTATGCAGGCCTCGGGACGTAGTGTTCGGCTACTCGTCGGCCACTCCTTCGGCGGTTCTGCGGTCATAGCTGCAGCGCATCTGGTCGATACGGTGCGTGCCGTGGTGAGCATCGGCGCGCCATACCAGCCGGCTCATGTTGAACACAACTACGACGCCTTGCTGGAACGGATTCTCCAGGAAGGCGAGGCGCCGTTCCTGATTGGTGGCAAGGCCCTGACCCTCCGGCGGCACTTCATCGAGGATGTCCGGTCGGCGGATCTGCGGGGTCGCATCCGAACCCTTCGCAGGGCGCTGCTTGGTATGCATTCTCCCACCGACAACACGGTTGGCATCGCTAACGCAAGCGACATCTTCAGGACAGCGCGGCACCCGCGCAGCTTTGGTTCGCTGGAGGGTGCCGACCATCTCCTCACTCAGCGAGACCAGGCCAGCAGGGCGGCCCGAATTATCAGCGCGTGGGCTGACCCTTATCTGACTTAGTCTCCATGGCCCTTCCCGATCTTCGCTTGATGCGTGCAGGTCAGAGTAGGACTGGTAGCGGGCGAAGTTAGAAGATCTGAGGGCTATCCCGCCGAACGCCTGTCTGACCTTCAGACTTCTGGAAGCCGCGCGGTCGAGAGAACACGACTAGCGTCACGACGTAGCCCAACGACGGAACCACATCACGCACGACCTGTCCAGTGTCCTCGCAATCGGGGCAGACCGGCGGTGCTAGCCACTGGTTCTTTCGACCGCCGACGCGGCCGGATACCGTGACCTCCCACACCCCCTGAACGAAAGTTTTAGACCAGCCGGTTGTCGACCCGGCGAGGGGTACCGGCCTTTCCCTGGCGCCTCGCTCCGAGCAGCTGTTGATCTCGGCAGCGAACGGCAGCCACAGCGTCACTCAATGCGACCATATCGTCGATCGCGACAGCGCGCTGCTGGCTGGACGCCACGTCATGCACAGCGGACCGCGTCATTCCTCACGCTAACGTCATCGCTCAACCAGCGAACCCGTATTGCAGCTGAAGAACCTGTAGGAGTGCGTGGTTCGGTGGGCCAAAGCATGCTTCTGCTCGCGGCGGCGGCGTGGTCCGCGCAGCCGGGCCGCGAGATCACGGCAGTATGCCTCCAGCTGTGCCTGCGCGGGCTGGGTGGTCACGTGGTTGCCGGGCATGCCTGCCTGCCAAGGACCGCACTGACGGCGGTGGAGAACTGTTCCCAGATGGCGCGCTGCTCCCCGAGCGCGGCCCGACCGGACGGGGTCAGGTGATAGGCGCGGCGACGACGGCCGCCGACGGTTTCCCAATCGCTGCCGATCAACCCGGCCCGCTCCAGGCGGTGCAGCGCCGGATAGACGGTGCCGCTCGGCAGGTCGAGCGCGCCGCCGCTGCCTGAGCACAAGGCCTCTATGACCGCATATCCATGTCGCGGCCCGCCCTCCACGACGGCCAGCAGCAGCGCATCGAGATGGCCTTTCAGCACCTCCGGTCGCATCGGCAGCATTCGCAGCTCCCTTCGTAGGACGCTTCTAGGTAGCGTCGCAATAGTTTGCAATCCTACCTATGAAGAGGTAGCATCACAATACTTTGTAACACTATCTATGAGGTGTGGATGATGAACACCACTTCAATGCTGGCGAACCTTGCCGGGGCGGACGCGGCCGACCGGGCAATCCTGGGGGGTAAGGCGGCCACACTTGCGGAGCTGTTGGAGGCCGGATTCGCGGTGCCACGCGCCATCGTGGTGACCGGCAGCGCGGTCGACGAGCCGGACCTGGACGGCCAGCTTCAGGAAGCAGCCGCACGTCTCGGCGGAGACCGGTTCGCGGTGCGCTCCTCGGGGGTGGCAGAGGACCTGCCGGATGCCTCCTACGCCGGCCTGTACGAGAGCTACCTCAACGTGCCAGCCAAAGAGCTCGGTGCGGCGGTGCGGCGATGCTTTGCCGCCGCAGCGTCGGAACGGGTGGCCGCCTATCACGAACGGCGCGGCAGCATGACGGGCGGGATGGCGGTGCTCGTGCAGGCGATGATCGATCCCATGGCGGCCGGGGTGGCGTTCACCGCGCACCCGGTCACCGGCGACCGGACCCAGACGGTCGTGACGGCTGTCACCGGCCTGGGTGACCGGCTGGTTTCCGGCGAGACGACCGGTGAGGAATGGACCAAGACCGCAGACCACGTCGCCTCGCTGACCCGCCCCAGTTCCGACGGAGAACCGGTGCTCACCGCTCGGCAGGCTCAAGCGGTGGTCCAGCTAGCTATCCGGGTTGCCGACCGGTTCCGCGGCCAGCCGCAAGACATCGAATGGGCCATCGACCACCAGGGTCGGTTGTGGCTGTTACAGGCTCGGCCGATGACCGCCGTGCCGGAGCCGGTGTCGTGGACGGCGCCAGGGCCGGGGCTGTGGATGCGCAACTTCCGGCTTGGCGAATGGCTGCCGGAGGCGCTCACCCCACTGTTTGCCACCTGGCTGCTGCCGGTGCTGGAGGACGGCTACCTCGACGGGATGCATGCCAGCGTGGGGGTACGGGTTCCGTTTCGATACGCGCTGGTCAACGGCTGGTATTACAACGCACCCCCGATCCCATCGCCGAAAATAATCGCCCGGGTGCTGTGGCAAGGCCGCGGCCGAGCGGTCAAGATCCTCTACAACGCCCTGATCCGGGTCAGCCACGACCCGGCTGCCGCCGACAAAGCGGCCCTGTCGGACCTGGAACGCCAGTGGCGTCAGGTGCAGCTGCCCCGTTACCGGCAACTGGTCGCCACTGCAGCCGCCGAGGTGCACACTGCGACGCCGCACCGCCTCGTCGAGCTCATCGACACCCTCGGCCGGGAGGCTGGGATCTTCCTGTGGTACCTAGCGGTCGTCGGCGGGTCGGCGTGGAAGATGGAGGCCCGGCTGACCCGGTTCGCCCGCCGGCACTTTGCCGACGTGTTGCCCGAGCCAGACGGTGGGGCGCAGGTGCTGCTGCGCGGCCTGCCACAGGTACAGCCGATGTTCAGCGAGCATGCGGTGCAAAGCCTCGACTGGTACCACCCACTCGCCGCCGACCTACCCACCGTGCCGTCGTTATCGGCGGCTGCTGCTGACCGACGGGTGAGGTTGGCCGAGGAACGGGCCGCCGCGGAGCGGCGCTGCCGCGCCGCACTGACCGACCGCCCGCAGCTGCTGGAGGCGTTCGGGCGACTGCTTAAGGTCAGCCAGCGGTACGCGGTCATTCGCGAAGAGCAGGCTCAGCAGTTCACCCTCGCCTGGCCGGTGCTGCGCGCCTGCGCCACCCGGCTGGGACAGCACCTGGCCGATATCGGGGCGATCCAGCAGGCCGACGCCGTCTACTTCTGCACCCGCGACCAGGTCACCTCCGCACTTGCCGGCCAGATCAACGGACAAATCGCCGGCCTCGCTGAGCGGCAGGAAATCTGGCAGCGCCAGCGGCAGCTCGCCGCGCCCTTGACCCTCGGCCACCCGGCACCGCTGATCGGCGATGTCATCGACCGCACGGTGCAGCAAGCCCGCAACGGCGCCGCAGCCGCCGACGGGGCGATCATCGGGCATCCCGCCTCCACCGGA
>JBKOZG010000039.1:0-4674 GCA_046725775.1 Actinomycetota bacterium
GTGCGCCGCACGACAACCCAGCCGGTGCGTACCATCAAGAGCCAGCGGCCACGGATCGCTAATCCCTCAATTTCCTAGAGCAGGTGTCGCACATCAGATGACGGAGATCTGTCGCACGTCAGGTGTCGGAACACATTGGCAGCAGCAGCTGATACTGCCCGGACGTGTCTGGTTCCTCAACACGCGACGACTGGGCAACGGCGCTGCTACTAGCCGGCGCCGGGCGGCGGCGAGCTCGGGCGGATAGGGGCTAGTTGGTGTAGCGCTGTCGATCTTCTGGCCGGCGATCTCGCGAGGATCCAGCACCGTCGTGCGCTCGGACTTCATGCCGGCCGATGTCGTCGCTGGCGAGACTTCGGTTGAGGTGGTGTTGCCAGAGAGCCGAGGCTGTTTGCAGCTGTGCTGGTCCGGTTGGTTGTGGGTCGTTGGGGTGGATGCCGTTGGCGGCCCGCCACACCGCGACTTCACCAATGATGGCGAGGTTCGTACGGCTGCGCGGCGGCGCCCACACAGGCTGCGGTATCGTCCTGGCTGGCGTGACCTCGGATCCGATTCGCGAGGTCGGTAACTAGTTCGGACCGCTTCGCCAGATATTGACCCCAAACGGGATGATCATGAAGCGCTTGCGGAATCCCGGGAAGCCAGGGAAGCGGCCCTGGGTCAGTGGCTACGGGCTCTGGGAGGCGCCAGTCCAACACGGCGGCCATGTCTGCTGCGGTGTGTAGTTCGCGACCGGCGGCCGCTGTGCGCAGGTGCAGGAGTGGGTGCTTTCCAGTTTCCGCCGCGATGGCGAGCAGGTGTGCCCGGAGGGTCGGCCACGACGGCTCATTGGTGAGGTCAGGCACGACCTGGTCGGCTCGGGCGTCGAGCATCTGCACGGTCTGGGGTCCGAGGAGCTGTTCGGCCGCGAGGTGGAGGCCGTCGGTGTAGCGCTGGACCGCCTGGAAGTGCCGCACCGCTGGGGTGTTGAGCTCGCGCAGCAAGGTGCTGGCGGAGACGGGCGCTTCATCGCGACCGAGGATCTGCTGCAGCGTCTCGGTCGGCGTGCGGGGTGAGATGGTGTCGGGTCTGATGATGCTGTGCGGGTCGCCGTCGCCGACCACCTGGAGGTAGAGGTGGTTGGCGTGCCGGCCGCGGGTGAGCATGGTGTAAAAGCTGCTGCCGGGACTCCTGCCCCGTGAGAAGACCGTGCATGGTGTCAGCGGAGACGCCCTGCGCACTGTGAATAGTGGTGGCGTAGCCGAGACCGGTCGAGGTGCGCACATAGTCACTAGGCAGCCGGACAGTCAACTCACTGCGGTTGTGCCGCACGGTGAGGTCACCGCGCCGGCCAATGCGGGTGATGGTCCACCGGTCGCCGTTCTTCACCCAGTCGGTCGCAGCGAGCCGGAGGCGGCGGTCGTTGCGACGTGTGATGATCACATCCCCGATGCTCGCCTGATTGCCGTCGGCCAAGGGCACCTCCGCTGTCGCCTCGGAGTGATCAAGACGATGCGCCCTGGCACGGCGGTTGAGTTCGGCGACGAGCTCGCGGGTGGGGGCGAGCATGATCGCATCAAGTCCGACCAATCGGTCCAGCATCCAAGCGGTGAACGCATCCTCGGTGGTGGTGGCAATGTCGCCGACGTGGATGCGATCATGATCGAGATAGAAGTTGAGCGCGGTCGGCTTGCCGTCGCGGAGGGCGAGTGATGCTGCTGCTTCTTCGGCGGCGTGGGTGAAGCGATGCAGCTTGGTCAGGCGGAGGGCGCCGTGGGTGCGGGTGATGTCGCGGAGGACGCCGCCGGCGCCGATCGCAGCGAGTTGTTGATCATCACCAATCAGTCGGACACTCGCCCCGCGGTCGATGGCGAACCGGACTGCGGTGTCGAGGGTGAGGGTGTCGGCCATGCCGGCCTCGTCGATAATGATCAACGTCGACCGGCCGACCCCGCCGCCCAGTCCGGTAGCTTGCCGTTTCGTCGCGACCAGTGCGGCCAGCGCAACGGACCGACGACCGAGCACCTCATCGACCAACAGATCCACCAGCGCCGCGGCACGGTCAGCGGGCAGGTCGATGGGGCGTACCTGTCGTTGCGCTTCGGCCCGGACGTCGGAATCGAACAGTAGTGTTAGTAGTCCCGCAGGCTCGTCGTCGACGTCGATGAGCCAGTGCCGCTTCGCCGGTGGAGAGCCGCAGCTGGCCCAGCTTTGCGCCGACCACAAATGCCGGTCACCGACCTCATGAAAGAGCCGGACCAGCAGCCCATCGTTGTCCTCAACTCTCGGAAACGTATTCGTGCGTCAGGGGCCGCTCGTACCAGCTGAGCCGGAGATCGCATTTCGAGCGGGAGCCTCGTCTAGTCCGGCTGTTCACGGAACAAGCCTGGTAGAGCTGCATCGCCCGTACGAGGGCTGCACCGAAAGCCGACGGGCCAACGGGCGTTCGGAAGCGGAAGGCGCTGCGGTGAGCACCGGCCACCAGGTGAAGTTGTCGCTGTACGCCTCTCGCTCCCGGATGGGCACGGGGCCACCTTTTCGGTAGTCCGCTACGGCCACTGATTCCACGTTCGCGGTCGGGGTCCTCGGCGTCGGGCTGGCAGCAAACGACCGAAGCTTCTTGGAGTGGCTCTACTCCGCCGCGCAGCCGCCCTGCTGGACCCTTCGATGCGCCCCACTTGCGGATTCGCCACCGCCTACCAGGACGCATTCCCTGCGGGAACGTGTCTCACACACGGAAGGTGCTGCGAGACCTTCTCCTTGTTGCTTTCGCAGTCGACGCAGACCGCTGCGCCTCGGTTCTCGGGTCGTTGCTCGCGCATAAAGCCCGATAGTGGAGCCGGCGGGTGCTGCCCCCAGCGTCCCCTCCCGTCCGACATGCGGGCTTCTGGAAGGTCGACCACTGTTGCGGCCCCGGGTGAGAGGAGAGAACCTCTCACATAGGTAGTCGTTGCGGCTCCGGGAAATACGACAGAACCTCCCAAATTTCCTACGTGCGTGTGCCAGAAAAAACCTCATGGCCCGGTGCGCCTAGGCGTGCGTTGAGCCGCCTGAGCTGGCAGCGCTCGCAGATTGGCTGTGTCCCGCGACCCAATGGATGACGTGGCCGACTGCGGCATGGCCAGTTACGGACGCTCTTGCGGACATCTCGGTCCAACCAAAGTCCACCCGCTCGTTGGGGATGGGCAGGTGGCCCCGCTGCTGGCCGTCACCGGCGGCGCGGTAGTGGACGCGATTGGCTCGAGGAAGGCAACATGGTCGTTCTCTTCGAAGCCGCGCGCCAGGACGGGATGTTCTGGGGCTGACGGTGCCTTCCGGCGGATCAGCCCGCGGCGAAGTCGATCCGCTCGAACGGCCAATCCGGCCCGGCGAGCCATGCGCGGACCGCTCGCCGGAGCGGTTCGTCCAAGTCGGCGTGGGTTCGGCGCACCCACCACCGGGCCCGCACGTCCACCCCATCGAGGGGCGACGGATAGAGGTAGACACAGCCGATCACGTCGCGGTCGACGGGATCGAGCAGCGTGTACGTGAAGCCCACACGGTCACGGAAATCCTGCGCGTGCTGCTCCAGATCGGACAGGTTCTGTTCCAGGGTCATGGGTCGCGGCCAGGGATCGGGGTCGTCGTCGAAGTCGTCGGCGAACCCGGGGCTTGCGTGGATATGCTCGATGCTCGACATCCATGCCTCGTTGTGCTCTGGGCCCAAGGGCTCCAGGACGAAGGCCTCGGCCATCAGGCCGTCCGGCGGCGTGAACTACTTCGGGAACGAAGTCCGTCATGGACCTTTGTCTAGCAGCCTGACCAACCAGGGGCGACCCCACCACCAAAGCCGTGACTGCAAAGGAACGCCAAGACGACTCAGCCGTTAAGACATTACTAGGATGGCGGATCGCGGCAGTTCCGCATGGCCGCAGCGCACGCTATCTGCGGCAGATGAGTACGTTTCCTGGGCGAGGCTGTAACGGCTGAATCGGGGTGGCCCACGAGGTCGGCGTTACCCGGAGTCCGCCGACCGGGGCGGCGGTGCGCGTCAGATGAAGTCGATCAGAGGTCGGCGCAGTGGATGAACCCAGGGTGATCCGACTCCCCGGTATCGGTATTCGGATCGAAGGTGATGAACTTCGACGCCGGACGCGTGAGGTCGATGACGGGCCCCTCGGCGGTGAAGGTGAGGACGCCCGTTGCCTGAAGCGCGCGCAGCGTGGACTGCTCCGCATGGGTCAGGTCCGGCGTCTGCCCTGGTGGATTGCCCGAGGCGGCGCCGCAAACCCAGCCGAGCATGATCGGGTGGATAGTTGCCGAGGCGGTGGATGCGCCGCTCAGGAAGAGCGCAGCAGCGATCAACATTGTTAGGACCAAACGCCTCATGGTGACACCTCTCAGAGAATGGGACACGCAACCGCACCCCCGGGTGCGACCTTTATACATCAGCCGGCTGGCCTTCGTATCGTTTTTGGCCGGCTGGCCCCATTTTTGCGGCTCGTGCCGCATGCGGCTCATGGTTGCACGCGCCAGGCTCGTCTTCCCCTTCACAATATTCAACATTTCCGCTAGGACTAGGCGGCTTTACCCGAGGCGGCCACCGATATATCGGAAAGGGCCGTCTCAAGGCACTTTGTAGATCAACTTCGGCAACGGCGCGACACTGCCCGTCAGTCCTGAGAGCCATCGCCTGTCGCCTGCGAAACGTACAGG
>JBKOZG010000204.1:0-4100 GCA_046725775.1 Actinomycetota bacterium
GCTCAAGGGAGCGACGGTCGACGACCCATCCACGGTCACCGTTCCGCTTACCCCGCCACCCTCGGCACTGCCCCCACCACTGGCACCGCCGGCACCATTCTGGCCACCACAACCGCTGACCAACAGCGACGCGGCAGCGAGTGCTGCCACCCCCACAAGCTTCAACGAACGAGAGGACACGTCAGATTCCTTCCAGGATCCATTCACCCCCGTGGGGTGGTCGGCGCACCCGCCAACGAGGCTCTATCGAAGTGCCTCTACCTGAACAAGGGGTAAACGGATCGTGAAGAGATCAGCACCTATAGATGCAATCTCTAATATCAAAAACATGCGCCTGTCAATGTACGGCACTGCAACCTCAGTAGTGGCGATCACGTCGCACCTATGGAGAGCAGCCGCACTCACCCGCCCGGATGAGGTCCATAGTCAGGCCTTGTACCGGTCACGATGAAGATCACGGCTTGGGCGATCGATACGGCGTGATCAGCAAACCGTTCGTAGTAGCGACCGAGCAAGGCGACGTTGACTGCCGTTTCGACGCCGTGAGGCCAGCCGTGCATCAGTGCTCGAAACAGCGCACGGCGCAAGCCGTCCATAGCATCGTCGTCGACCTCGAGGCGAGCCGCGTCCTCGGCATCGCTGGTGAGAAGCGTGACCCGAGCACCGTCAGCAATCCGGCTTGCGACCTCACCCATCCGGCCAAAAATCCCCGACAACTCATAGGGGATGGCTGGTTCCGGATATGGACGGGTGGCCGCGGTGCCGATGTGGAGTGCCAGCGCACCCATCCGCCGGCACTCTGCTCCGATCTTGATGGCGGATACGAGCAGCCGCAGATCACCCGCCACAGGCTGCTGGCGAGCCAGGAGCTCGAAGGTGCGTTGTTCGATCGCAAGTAGATTGGCATCGAGATCCTGCTCTAATGCGGCAGTCATGCGGACCGCTTCCAGATCCTGGTCGAGCAAGGCTGTGGTCGCAGTTCGGATGGCCTCCGATGCCATTTGAGTCATGGCAGCCAGAGAGTCACGCAGCATCCGCAGGTCGGCAGCGAACTCAACGCGAGCCATCCTGGGATGGGTCATGGCTTCTCGTCGCAGTCGCGACTATCGGCCCGGTTGGGCAGCCGCGACGCCATATTTGGCACCCGCCCGAAGCAGGTCAGTTCCATGATCGAGAAGCCCCTTCAGTCACTGTTCATTACAGTCTCATGGTCTCGCCGCCCAGAAGCCTTCGGGTCAACAAGGTCTGGGTCCGGCGTACGAGCCGGCGGAATCATCGCCGCAGCCGCAGGGGTATCGACCGGGCCGTGGGCACCGCCCGGATCTGAGCGGCCGAGGGCATCCCCGGGTTCTTGATGATCAACTGGGTCGGACTCCAGGAGTCAGGAAGCGCATCCAGTGTTGCCGCAATCGACTTGAGGTAGGAGTCAGTATCCGCGATGGCCAGCACGCGGACGCGGGCTCGGTCTCCGCCAGCCGTCGCCTCAGAATGCACAGCAGGTTCGCTCGTTCATAATCACGTCGAAGCGAGGAGGCTGGAAATCGAGATGTCTGGTCAGGGATGAAGCCTCAATGACCTCTAGCTTTGTATTTGCGACCATCGTTCAAATGACTGGTGGCTGACCAGCGCTTGGGTATCACGGCCGGTGTCTGAAGTATCGGCCTGCTCAAGCCTGTGGCTGGTGCCGTTCCACCGCATGCACTGTACCGTCTGCCGTCAGGTGCGCGACCATAAATTCCCCCGTCGCCAACGTCGCCGGCGCAATTTCAAGGGCATCGAGAATGTGCGGCAGCACCGGCCGGTGCACGCACACGGCGGTTGGCTCACCACTCTCGAGGGTCGCCGCCCGAATCTTGCGTGCTAGGGCTCCGACACCGTTGGGATCCTCCTTGCCTTCCTCTTCGCTCAGGAGGCTGTGTGTCTCGACCTTTAGCCGGCGTTCGTGCGCGTACGGCAGCAGTGTCGCCACGCAGCGTCTCGAGGTGGAGCTGACCAGCTTGGTCACCCCGTATGCCGCCAACATCGGCATCAGCATCGCGGCCTGGCGCCGACCGCGGGAATTGATCGGCCGCGCGGAGTCCTTTCGTGACCAGTCCTTGCGATTCATCGCTTTGGCGTGCCGCAGGATGATCAGCGGAGTCGTGAGTGGCTGAGCAAGGTATTGCTGCACCAGGAATTGATCATGAGAGTAGGTGAGCTTGCCGAGCGCGGCGCGCACCGGCAGCCAGGAGACGGCGTCGACCTCCGCGTCCGGCGCCCGGCGAACTGAGTCCAAGACGACGCCGCCCCAGTATTCGACCTTTTTCAGTCCGGCATTGCCGGCCTCATAGCTGATGGAGTCCAGCGGCAGGCTGAGCCGGATCGTGACGCCTGTCTCCTCTTGCACCTCGCGTACGGCGCAGACGGGAACGGACTCGCCGACCTCGGCCTTACCTTTCGGCAGCGTCCAATCGTCGTAGCGCTGGCGATAGATCATCAACACCTCAGCACTCTGAAGCTGGTTCTGTCTGGTCACGACAGCGCCGCCGGCGAGGATCGGTGGGCCCGGAGACGGCGCCGCATTCTTACGGATCCGGCTGGAGCTCACCGAGGGCACGGAATAGCTACTTCGCCGTAGCGCGGCGCCGGCTGGAGGCGTTGATCAAGTACTCCTGCATGTCCAGCAGCGGCTCACCTCCGGCGTCCGCGGTATGCGGAATCCAGGTGCCGTCTGGCTGCAGCAGCCAGGACGCCGTGCCCTCGTCGAAGGCGATGTCGAACAGCTCGCCAATCTCAGCGATGTGTGCTGGATTGGTGATCGAGACCAGCACCTCCACCCGTCGGTCGAGGTTGCGGTGCATCAGGTCCGCTGAGCCGGTCCCGACCGACGGCGAACCGTCGTTGGCGAACCAGAAGAGTCGGCTGTGTTCCAGGAAGCGGCCGAGGATGCTGCGTACTCGGATGTTCTCGCTGAGATCCGGCACACCCGGCCGGATAGTGCAGGTGCCGCGTACCCAAAGGTCTACCGGAACTCCGGCACGCGAGGCGCGGTAGAGCGCGTCAGACGTGGCCTCGTCCACGATCGAGTTGACTTTGATCTTGATGCCTGCGGGTTTGCCGTTCGCGTGGTTGGCGATCTCCTGATTGATCCGGTCGATCAGCCCGGTGCGGATACCGTGCGGAGCAACGAGCAGGCGTTTGTACTGAGTCTCCTGCGTCATCCCCGAAAGATGGTTGAACAGCCGGCCGATGTCATCGGTGACGATGGGATTGGCGGTGAGCAGCCCAATGTCTTCATACAGTCGAGCAGTCTTGGGATTATAGTTCCCGGTACCGATGTGGGCGTAGCGGCGAAGGCCGTCGGCCTCCTCACGCACCACCATCGAGAGCTTGCAGTGGGTCTTCAAGCCAAGTACCCCGTAGACCACGTGGCAGCCATGCTGCTCGAGCCGCCGCGCCCACGCGATATTGGCTTGCTCATCAAATCGGGCCTTGATTTCCACCAGGGCCAATACTTGCTTGCCGGCCTCGGCGGCCTCGATCAAGGCGTCAATGATGGGTGAATCGCCGGATGTGCGGTAGAGGGTCTGCTTGATAGCCAGGACGTGCGGATCATCAGCCGCCTGCTCAATGAAGCGCTGGACGCTCGTGGCGAACGAGTCGTAGGGGTGGTGCAGCAGCACATCGCGCTGCTTCAGAGCAGCGAACAAGTCGGCGGGCTTCGCCGTCTCGAACTCCGCGAGGTGGGGATGGGTGGAGGGGAGAAAGGCCGGATACTTCAGCTCAGCCCGATCTATGTCGGCCAAGGAGAACAGGCCGCTCAGGTCAAGTGGTCCAGGCACATGGAAGACTTCCCGTGCGCTGATGTCCAGCTCGCTTATCAGCAGCTCGAGCATCTTCGGGTCCATGTCGTCCTCAACCTCCAGGCGTACCGGCGGCCGACCGACTCTGCGACGAAGGATTTCCTTCTCTAGGGCGAGCAGCAGATTTTCGGCGTCGTCCTCCTCCACCTCGACCTCCTCGTTGCGCGTTACCCGGAAGGTGTGGTGCCCCACAACCTGCATGCCACTGAACAGCTGATCGAGATGGTGCGCGATCACGTCCTCCAGCGCGACGAAGCG
>JBKOZG010000329.1:0-5533 GCA_046725775.1 Actinomycetota bacterium
GATACACAGCGCTGTCTCGTGGGCTCGGAGATGTGTATAAGAGACAGGCCTGGCCCACCCTGCGCGCCCATCTGCTGCTGCTCGGCGCACACGGCGCCGATCCGGTCACCCAGCTGGCCGCAGCTGCCGGCAGTCGGGAACTCAACTCCGCCGACGACCGGGCTGCTGCCCTCGATTGGCGGCTCGACGACACCAGTCACCGCGACGCCAGCCAAAGAACTTTGCCGTGGCTCCCTGGCATCCCCCAAGGGCTGCGTGACCACCCGGTGTGGGGCGCGTACCTGGGCGTCCGATCCGACCTGGTTGCCTCACTTGCCGATCAGGTCAACGCCTCCGTCGCCGATGCCGATCCGCCCGTATGGGTTACTCAGTGCAGCAGCGTGCTGCCGAGCAGTGTCATCGGGGATGTGCAGGTGTGGCGGGCCGCGATGCAGGTCAGCCCGGAGGACCGGCGTCCCACAGGCCCGGTGCAGCTGCAGAAAGTTGCCCGGACCTGGCAGCGGCACCTCGATCGCCAGGTGGTCGGCGACCGGGCACCGGCCCTGCAGGAATGGGCCTGGCTGCTCGACCGGCTCAGCGGCAACCTGACCCAGGATCCGTTCGCCCCCATGCTCGCCGATCGGCTGGCGGCGATCTCCCGCGCCGGCGTCGACGCACGGCAGCTGCTCTGTATGGCTATCTCCAGCGGTGGGCCGCTGCCCGATGATCATGCCGCAGCAGCGGTGTGGTGGCGGATCAGCCGGCATCTCACCCTGACGGTCACCGCCCAAGCCGACCCTGACCACACCTACACCACGGCCTGGTCGGCGCGGCTGGCTGAGCTCATCGGGGCCGACCGAGCCGACACCCTCCAATCCAGCAAGTGGTGGCCACCGCTCGTTGCTGCGGTCGACCATGCCGTGCAGCGCGGCTGGCGGCTCGACGACCTCTTCGGGGCCGCCGACATGCCAGATGCCGGGTCTGTGGATGCAGCCCAGGCGCTGGTCTGGCGCATCTCGCTGATGGCCGACCCAATGCCCACCGACGAGGACCCCGGCGAGCCGCTCTCTGGCTCCGCGCCGCCCGACCTGCGACGCAGCGCCGAGCCGTCGTCTGTGGAGACCCCCTTCGTCGCCCGGGACGACATAACCACCAGACCCGCCCCTACGGCCGGTGCGGTGTTGAGCGGCCCGGCGGATCGGGACTGGGTGGAGCCGGATCTGGCGGTCGCAGCCCTAGTCCGGTGTGTCGCCGGGCCTCCGGAGCAGAGCGACGCGGACGTCAACCGCATGTTCACCCGGGCGATGGCATGGCAGGAGTGCCCGATCAGCCGCGACCGGATGATCGAGATCAACAAGTTGGCCTTGGCGTACTTCTGCGGCCAGTTCCCGTCCTCCTGGGGACGCCAGTACTTGGCCGACCGGTTCGGCCAGGACCTGACCGACGACCTGCGTTTCCGGCCCGGTCAGGCACCGGCGGGCTGGACCGGACTGATCACCCATTTGCGCAGCCGAGGCGTCACAGATCAGGAGATGATCGCCGCCGGCGTAGCAACTGTCGCCAGCACCGGTCGTCTCATCGACCGGTTCCGCGACCGCGTCATGTTCCCAATCATCCACAACGGCGAGATTCTCGGCTTTGTCGGCCGTCGGCACCCCGACCCGACCGATGCTGATCGCGGCGGCCCGAAATACCTCAACACCGCCGACACACCGCTGTTCCACAGGGGCGCCCAACTCTTCGGCGCCAACGAGGATGTTGCCGCCGGCGGCATACCGGTGATCGTCGAGGGACCGATGGACACCATCGCCGTCACTTTGGCCGGCGGCGGCCGCTACATCGGTGTCGCAGCACTCGGTACGTCCCTAACCGATGAGCAGGCCAGCCAGCTCGCCCGCCACGGCAAGAACCCGATCGTGGCCACCGACGCCGACATCGCCGGCCGAGCCGCCGCCGAACGCGACTTCTGGATCCTCACCCCCTACCGCCTCGACCCCCGGTACGCCCGGCTCCCTGACGGCATCGACCCGGCCGACCTACTGGCCCTCAACGGCCCGGCAGCGCTCACCACCGTGCTGGACCAGGCGCGGCCGCTCGGCGACGACCTCATCAACGAACGGCTCACCAGCCTGCCACCCAATCAGGCCCAAGACGAGGCGGCGCGGGTCGTCGCCGCCCGCCCCCCGGAATGTTGGGACCAGGGCAGTCACACCATCAGCTCCCGGCTTAACCTCGCCCTGCTTGCAGTTCAGCGGGCCCTGCTCGCCCATGTGCAGGAGTGGAACCTCGACCCCCGATGTGCCGCCACCAATCCCCTGCAGTGCGTCAACGAGGTCAAGAAACGGCTGGCCGAATCGGCCCCGATCCGACCGGAGCAGCGGTGGGCGGCCCTGGCCGCCCAGCTCGACCAGCGACTCCTCCGACAGGGCGACTGGCCCCCACTGGCACAGCTCATGCAGAGAATCGATGATCAAGGACACGACGTCGCTGCGCTCACTCGAGCCGTGACCACGACACCGCTGAACGACCTCCCCGCCCAAGATCTGAGATACCGACTCGCCGCGCACCTCGACCTCGGCGACGACCCGCAACGGCCCCCGGTCCACACCTCGACGTCCAAGACCACGACACGACCGAGACCGCACCGGGAAGCTACCGCTTCTTCCGTGGCAACGACGCGGACGCCGCCTCGTTGACGAAACGCTTCCTGTCAGCGTCAGCAACTGCCGTCGTCACCACCAAGTGGTTAACACTTCAGCAGGAAGGTTCGCCCGAGAGGCCGCTGCTGCCGGTGGTGCTCGCCGCTTCATTCGGCGAGGCAGCCGGTTCGCCGGCGACACCTGTCTACCTTGGGCGACCAGCTGCGCGGGAAACCAGCCCAACCAGAATCGGCGGGCCCCGGCTCCCCCTGAGCTCCCTGCAATCCCGGAGGTCCCTGAATCCCGACCGTGATGACCCGGACAACGCCCTCTTCTACGACGACCTTGTTGCGGCTCATGAGTGTGTCACCTCACGTTTAAGGAACACGTTGCCCTTGATGATCTTGTACGGCTCTCCGGCGGCCGGCGGGACAATCTCTAGTTCGTAAACGCCGCGGCTGAACGTCAATGCGGCTGCCTGCGCCGCCGTCATGCTCAGCGTGATCTCGCCATCTTCGGTGAGCACGATTCCGCCGTTATGCGTACTCGGGCTGATCACAATCTCGGCCTGAGTTGCACCGGACTCGTCCCAGGTGATGATGATGATCACGGTGTTGCCGCGTTGGTAGTCGGGCCCGGCCATGATCTTGCTAACCCAGGTCTGGAGAAAGGCATCACCCGTGCCTACTGAGCAGTCATGCGTCGAGTTGCACATGTCGGGCGTGACGAATGAGCAATTCGGCAGGGTGCCGTTGTTGATGTCGTTGACGAAATTGCCACTGGTCGTGGTGCCCATGGGCACGTCGTTGATTTGGCACGATGACCGGAGCGGCACGTAATACGCCCCCGGGTTGTGCTTGACCGCATACCTTCCGGTGTTCGACGTCATGCAGTTGGACGTCATGCCCTCCTGATAGGCCCTCCAACTCTTGCCGGCGGCATCCAGCTCTCCGAAGATCGACTGCACCCGAAGCGGGTGAGATGACGGGCGGCATCATCAGTGGTGCCTTGCGTCCCACCCGACGTCGCGGCGACGTAGTTCGGCAGGGATGGATGAACGATCGTCCGAAAGTTCGTAGCGCCCGCTGCTTTCACGTGTGGGCTGCGTGGGCGCGTGTTGATCATGTGAAAAGTGCTCCTGACCAGGAAGGATGTGTCGTGCTTAGGGACATGTCCGGCCGGTCGAAGGAGCACCTTTCGGGTGAAGGGTATCGGGTTGTATCCCCAGGTCCGAGTTGACACGAGCAAGACCTTGGCGGTGGGCCAGGCCGGTGGTGTAATCCTCGTCGAAACCTTGCGCAGCTCAGGTCTAGACCTGGGCTTGTCCGCTGGGCTCGCGCCGTGGCGGAAGCCGGCCGCCGTTCACGATCCGGCCAAGATCATCTGCGATCTTTGCGTTGTCGTTGGCTGTGGGCGGAGACTGCCTCGCCGACGTCGGAGTGCTGCGATCCGAGCCTGGTGTGTACGGTCGGATCGCATCCGACCCGACCGTCTCCCGCACCATCACCGCGCTGGCCGCTGACCTGCCTGCGGTGCTGGCCGCGGTCGATTCCGCCCGAGCGCAGGCGCGGCGCCGGGTGTGGCAGTTGGCCGGCGAGCACGCTCCCGATCACGGTGTCGACACGAGCCGACCGGTTGTCATCGACGTCGATGCGACGCTGGTCACCGCACACAGCGACAAGGAGCAGGCCCGACCGACCTTCAAACGCGGCTATGGCTTCCACCCTTTGTGTGCGTTTCTCGATCATGGCGAGGCGGGCGGCGGTGAGCCGCTGCAGATCATGCTGCGGCCGGGCAACGCCGGCTCCAACACCGTCACCACCACATCGCGGTCACCCGTGCCGCGTTGCGGCAGCTCCCGTCCTACCGGCCCGGGACTCGGCCCGGACGGGCGGTGCTGGTCCGTTCCGACGCCGCCGGCGGCACTCACGGCTTCGTCGAATGGCTAGCCGGGCAGCGCCTGTCGTACTCGGTCGGGTTCAACCTCCCGTTCGACACCGCCACCCTCCTCGCCCAGATCCCCGATCAGGTGTGGACCCCGGCCTACGATGCCGACGGCCGCGTCCGCGACGGCGCCTGGGTGGCCGAGCTCACCGGCCTGCTCGACTTGACCGATTGGCCGAGAGGGATGCGGGTCATCGTGCGGAAGGAACGGCCGCACCCCGGAGCCCAGCTCCGGCTAACCGACGCCGACGGGATGCGCCTCACCGCGTTCGCCACCAACACCCGCGGCGGGCAGCTGCCCGACCTGGAGCTGCGGCACCGCCGCCGCGCCCGCGCCGAGGACCGCATCCGGATCTGCAAGGACACCGGCCTATCCAACCTGCCACTGCACTGTTTCGCTCAAAACCAGATCTGGTGCGCAATCGTCGCGCTCGCTGCCGAACTCACCGCCTGGATGCAGATGCTCACCTTCCCCGGCCACGAGGCGCGGCGGTGGGAGCCGAAACGGCTCCGACACCGGCTCTACACCATCCCCGCGGTGCTCGCCAGAACCGGCCGGCGGGTGATGCTGCATCTCGCCGCCAAGTCAGCCTGGGCCCACCTTGTCCGCGACGGCGTCCATCGCCTGCACACCCTCGCCGCCCCCGGCTGACTATCACATCGACCAACCCGTCCAGTCGCGACACCCGGACCGTGGAAGCCCGCCCGCCGAACGACACTCGGCTGGACTGTCACACCCGAAGAGCAGAATCTGTAATCACCGACGACACCAGCGGCGGAAACATGATCAACAACCGACACGTGCAAGATCCGGGCTAGCCATTTGGTTGGCGAATGGAGCCGAGCTCGAGCCGATGATGAAATTCGCGTCTTTGTTCTCCATCCAGATGTTGACGACCTTCGTATAACTGCCAGCCGGCATCGGCGGCGCCGCCGTTGTCGTCGACGACGACGCTGTTGACGTTGTTGAG
>JBKOZG010000348.1:0-5700 GCA_046725775.1 Actinomycetota bacterium
CGCCACGCGAATGCAGGCCTCTGGATCGTCACCATTCACATGGAAGATCGGCGCCTGGATCATCCTCGCCGCATCGGTGCAATACATGGAGGACCGCAACTCGGTCGGCGATGTGGTGAAGCCAACCTGATTGTTCACGACGATGTGAATCGTGCCGCCGGTGCGGTAGCCGCGCAGCTGGCTGAGGTTGAGGGTTTCGGCGACGACACCCTGGCCCGCGAATGCTGCGTCGCCGTGCATCAGCACGGGTAGCACCGGGAACTCGGCTCCTCGGTCCAGAATGTCCTGCTTGGCTCGGGCGATGCCTTCCAGCACGGGGTTGACTGCCTCGAGATGGCTCGGGTTGGCCGCCACCGAGGTCTTGATCGTTGCCCCGCTGAGCGCGGTGAACTTGCCCTCCGAACCCAGGTGGTACTTGACATCGCCGGAGCCCTGGACGGTGCGGGGGTCGAGATTGCCCTCGAATTCGCGGAAGATCTGTTCGTACGACTTGCCCACAATATTGGACAGCACGTTGAGCCGGCCGCGGTGCGGCATGCCGATGCAGACTTCCTCAAGGTGGGCTTCGGCAGCCTGCTCGCATACCTCGTCCAACAATACGATTGCCGACTCGCCCCCTTCCAGGGAGAACCGCTTCTGTCCCACGAACTTGGTCTGCAAGAAGGTCTCGAAGATCTCGGCCTCATTGAGCCTGTCGAGGATCCGGAGATGCTCCTCGCGGGGTAGCGACTCGTGGGGCCGCTCTACCCGATCCTGGATCCATTTGCGCTGTGCTGGCTCTTGGATGTGCATGTACTCGATGCCAGTGGTCCGGCAATAGGAGTCGCGTAGGATGCCCAAGATCTTTCGCATCTTCATTCGGCCGTCGCCGCCTGCAAAGGAACCAGTCGCAAACTCGCGGTCCAGATCCCACAGCGTCAAGCCGTGCGACTGTACGTCAAGATCATGATGGCGCCGCTGCCGGTACTCCAGTGGATCAGTGTCGGCCATCAGATGGCCGCGCACCCGATAGGCATTGATCATCTCCATGATCCGGGCCTGCTTGGGGATCTGGTCCTCGTGGAAGCTACTGACATCCTGCGCCCAGCGGATCGGCTCATAAGGGATGCGGAGTGCGCCGAAGATGTCGTCGTAGAAGCCGTCCTCGCCAAGCAGCAAGGCGTGCAGCCGGGCCAGGTATACGCCAGACTGCGCCCCCTGGATGACTCGATGGTCATACGTCGAGGTCAGCGTCATGATCTTGGACACGCTCATATCGCTGAGCCGATCGGGATCCGATCCCTGGAACTCTGGCGGGTACTCCATGGAGCCCACGCCGATGATCGCCCCTTGGCCCTGCATCAAACGGGGGACCGAGTGGTTGGTTCCTATCGTTCCTGGATTGGTCAGGGTGATCGTGGTGCCAGCAAAATCCTCCAGCGTCAGCTTCCCAGCTCGCGCTTTTTTCACCACCTGCTCGTAACCGGACCAGAACTGGGCGAAGTCCAGCGACTCGCACCGCTTGATGCTCGGCACCAGCAGTTGACGGGTGCCATCCTCTTTGGGCAGGTCGATTGCGAGGCCGAGATTGACATGTGCGGGTACGACCAGCGTTGGCTTGCCGTCGATAACGTCATAGCCGTTGTTCATGGCAGGCACCGTCTTTAGAGCCTGCACCATGGCGTAACCAATGATGTGGGTGTAGGAGATCTTGCCGCCCCGCGCCCGGCGCAGGTGGTTGTTTATCACGACGCGCTGATCGATGAGCAGCTTGACTGGGAGCGATCGAACGCTGGTCGCGGTAGGCACTGTCAAGGAGACGTCCATGTTCTTGGCAGTGCGTGCCAGGGTCCCCCGCATGGTGGTCTTGGTTGGCTCCTCGAGCGCGACGTCTGGCCGTTTCACAGGGCTGGGAGGATCAGCAGGAATGCCGCCGCGCGCTCCCGGGGCGCTCGGCCGCACCTCCTTAGTTGGCGAAGGCTTCTCGATTGTCGGAGTGAGACGGGACGTGGCTGGCCCAGGCCGCGGCTGGGCGGTGGCGGGCGAGGCCTGCGCGGGCGCTGGTGCAGGAGCTGCTGCCGTTGGTGTTGGCTCGCGAAGGCTTGCTGGGGCCCTCGCTGCAGTTTCAGGCTTTGGCTCTTGTTTCTTGGCGGCGGCGCCATCACCTGTGCCTGTACTCGGCGCGCCATGCGACTTGAAATACTCCGCCCACGTCTCGTCTACCGAGCTCGGATCTGTGGTGTACCGCTCGTACATCTCCTCCAGCAGCCAGTCGTTGGCACCAAAGTCGGCTTCGGGTGCGCTGGTAGATGATTCGTCCGGCACGATGGCCACGGGTCGCCTTCTTCCTGATACGTCCTGTGCGCGGGTCTTACCCGCCTTCGGCCTGCACCCGGCCTGCTCCCGGCACGCTCCTGGCAGGCGCTACCTAGGCTACCCAACCGGGCGACCAGACAATCACTGGCTACGTGCGACACACCTCGTCAGCGTGAGCTTTATCGATCCTAGTCCCGGCGTGTCAAAGCGGTTCTCTCCATGACTCCGGCGCCCAGCATGCGCCACGCCATCCGGCAGACCTCGATCGTGAAGACCACCAGAGCGACGTTGCGAATGGCTGTGACGACGGTCGAGATGACGATCATCGCGTGGCCCTCGCGACCAAGGTAGCCGTCATAAAGCAGGGGATAGACGAGTTGGGTCAGTAGCGCCAAGATCAGAACATGTCCGGCGACCCGGTTGATCGCTGGCTTTTCGTCTGGCGTTGCCTGGGGCCGGTACGCCAGCAGCGCCGCCATCGGGCCACCTACCCAGAGCAGGTACTGCGGGCTCAACGTCTTGTTCGTGATCGTCATGATCGCCACCGTGGCGAGCACGACGAAGCCGATTGCGGCGGGAGTTGATCCGCCATTGCGAAAGGCCCGGACGGTGAGCAAAATGATCACCGCCAGACCCAGCAGCGTGGCAACGCTGCTGATGATCACCCAAGCATCCACGCCCGGGCCGAAGATCTCGTACGCCTGGTACTGGGAGATGTCAACAATCCAATGATCGGGCCTCAGAGCTCGTGCCAGCATCAACGGCGTTGCCCAGATCGACTCGATCTGGAGCCCGCGATCAGCCTGCCAGGTCAGTGGCGAAATGAGTCGTGACCAGGCACCGAAGATCAGGCTGATCAACGCCAGGCCGAAGCCGACGACGGCGAACGCCACGCCCGCGGGCCGCCGGTCGGATCGATAGGACATGAATGCACCGATGAGCAATGCCGGCCACAGCTTGCTGGCAGCACCCAAACCTGTAAGAGCGCCTGTGACCCACGGCTTATGCCGCGCCGCGAGCAGCGCCCCGCCGGCGAGCACGGCCGGCAACATGTCAAAGCGCAGATAGGCCAGCGGACCGATCAGCGGTACGAAGATCAGCCAGAAGTCGACCGCACTGTCGTGCCGCCGACCAGTCGCACGCCACAGCGCGTAAGTGAACAACGCGTCGAGGGCCAGCATCAAGACCACAAAGGCGATGAGGTAGCCGACGCGGTTACCAAAGGATGCGCCGAAGGGAAGCCAGAGAATCCAGACGACCGGTGTGGGGTACTCGTAGAGGGTGCGGTCCAGGCCAACAGCGGACAGCGCGTTGATCTTGCGGTGGTAGTAGAAGACGTCTCCCACCACGAACCGCTCAAAAGCTGCCAGCACTAACAAGATCAGCAGGCGGGTGGCTAGCCAGACTAGAACGATCGCACGAGCGCCACGGTGTGCGTCATACCAGGCAGCGAGGCGGCTCATTCAGAACCCACAAATTCGGCTGGCAGGGGAGTGCGCATGGAGTGAGGAAGCTCTTGGTCGACGAACAGAAACGCATGCGAACCTACCAGGAACGAGGTTTCGCAGGATTGGAATCGCGAGTGAGCTGGAACTGGCCGCACGGGCACTGGCTGAAGCACTGGATGTGCAAATCAGGGATCTGGGCGTAACCGCCTATTCCGGCACCGTCGTGCGCTGTCCGACCGCACGTAGCATTGCGACCAGCACAGCGTGGAGGCGATCGGCACCTTCGATGCGCTCGGCGGGCAGGACCTCCGCGAGCGCCCGAGGGGTCAGCAGGATCGCACGATCCTGCCAGCCGCCTAGTCCTCCGTGAGCGCCAACGAGTGGTTCGAATGCCGCGATGTCGAGCGTTATGTCTGTCACCCGGCTGTTGATATACAGGTCGGGCGCCTCCGGCATTACGACAGCGCGCCGGAGCATCTGGGCTGAATGGTCGCCGTACGGTTCAAGAGGGTCCTGTCCGACCACTTTGCCAGTGTCGAGGCGGACGCGGCCCTTCTCACCGAGGACCCAGGGCACACCGGCGGAGTCCAGTCCGGCAACGAAACCGATACCCTCGTGTGCACACAGGCCAGGCACGAGGGCGGGCCAGCGGTCCTGGAGATCCTCCAGAGTGAGCCGGACACGGGAGTGCACGTAAAGCAGGCCAAGGTTCCCTGAGCCCAGCACTGAGACGGCGGCGGTGGTTGCGGCTTCGGCGCTCTGGTCGACGTGCCGGCTGCTGGCGGCTGTGGCGCGGCGCGCAGCTCTGCCAGAAATCCCGCCGCCAGCCAGACCTTCCGCAAGGGAGTCGGCGCGTCCCCAGTCCTCGACCGAAGCGTCGAGGGAGGCCACTTCCTCCTTCATGAGCTGCGTGCATACCTCGCCCAGATCTGTCCCAAAGCGGTCGCGGAACGTCTGGCCTTGGGACTGTCCGTGGTCAGAGAGAACGACGATGTGATAGCGCCGGGCAGCTTGGATCGACAGCCGCTCGAGTGTTCCGAGAACTCTGTCCAGACCGTCGAGAGCCGCCAGAGACTCCGGGCGGAACATACCGGCGTGGTGGGCGATCTCGTCGTAATCGACGTAGTCCACATAGATGCTCTTCGTTCCCTTGCGCATCTCCTCGGCGACGATCGCGGTGTTGAGATCGCGCTGGAGGACATTGGTGGCGGCGCGCAGAGCGGCATAGGTCCATCCCCGGTGAACTCGCGGCAGGACGTCGAGCCTGTGCTGCCGGGCAGCTTGCCAGCGCTCCTTCGCCACCTCGGCGATCGTCCGCACGACGCCGCGGGTGAAGCCGTTCGGGTTGGTGAGGAACCAGGCGAACGTCTGCCGTGCAGCCGCGGACCCGCGACCGCCGCCAAGGCGGCTCATTGTCAGAACGGCATGGGGGGCGTCGCCGGTGAAGAGGTTGCCTAGGGCGAGCCCGTCATCGGCAAGCAACCCAGTCCCAGTTGTCGCCCGCTGTTCGATGATCGCGGCATCGTCTGGCCGGTTCGCAATCAAGACACGACGCAGCTCACGGTCGTACCAGCGAAAGGCGGGAACTCCCGCTACCGTGCCGTGCAGAATCCCGAGCTGACTGGCTGGCGTCGTGCACGGTAGCTGCGCCGTCCATTCACGAAGTACATAGTCGCCTGAGGTCACCCAACGCCGCACAGTCGGAACAGCGCCCGCCTGAATGGCCCACCGTAGAACCGGGAATGCGACGCCGTCTAGCTGGACGAACACAACGCCGTCGACCTCCGGATCGGCAACAGTGGGACTTTTGACTCGGCGCCGCAGCAGCGAGACCGTGAACGCGTCATCAGTGCCGGCACTTCCCAGCCAAGCTGCGGCGGTCGCAAATCCGGCGACGATCCACGACGCCCAGAATGTCGACCAGAATGTGGCACTGATCCCCGGCACGATCCAAATC
>JBKOZG010000070.1:0-5729 GCA_046725775.1 Actinomycetota bacterium
GCTCAATAGGGTCACGTACAGCCATGCGCTACGGGCACCAAAGCCCTGGCCGTCATCGCCGTTGTCCGTGACCGCAGCTGCAATCAGCACGCCAAGCACGCTGAGGACGAAGACGATGAGCTCGGTGGTCTTGAACGCAGACTTGGTTTCCTTGATCTCGTCAGTGCGATGAAGTGCGTTCGCGCCCGCCGCGTATCTGGGCGTGTTTGTGGTCGAGTCGGTGGTGGTCATGGTGGAACTCCCAATCTGGTAAGTGATGCGGTTGGCTATCGAGCCTTGCCGCGGGCCGGGGCGATCGGTTCGCCTCACCGGCAGGTGCGCCTCTGTGTTCAGAGCGCGGGAGCGCCTGTGTGTTCAAGCGCGTTTACTTTGCAAAACTATACAGTCACAGAACTTTGATGTCGAATCGTCGGCCCACTGTGAAGGCCAACATCGTGACTTTCGCGTTGGCCCTCGATGCTTTCCAGAAACCGCGCAAGCTTCGGGCAGTTCAGGATGTGAGCCGTGATCGACATCGCCAGATAGATGGACGATCCTCGACTGTCCCGAGTCCAAACCACAGGGTGAGTCGGATGAGCGTGAACCTGTTGATCTTGACGCATTTGATCATTGGATTCGGCTCTGTTGGGAGCGTCGGCGTGCGCTGATACCTGGCTGCAGACCGGCAACATCGCTAGGGTGGCATTAGACTGCCGATCGAGCCAGAGCTGCCCTCGACCACGAGCGCTCAGCTCAGAGAACGGAAGCCCCGCCATGAACCTGACCGATTTGCATGAGGCGCTGGCCAGGGTGGTCTTCGCCGAGCGCGAACTAGCTGACGTGTTGACCGAGGTCACTGGAATCGCTCGCCGTGCGATGCCCAGCGTCGAGGCAGTTTCTGTCACGTTGATCCGGGGAGAGAAGCCGTTTACGGCTGCCTATGACGGGCAGATGGCGCTGGACGCCGACGAGTTGCAGTACGAGCGTGGGTACGGACCCTGTATGGACGCCGGCAGGGCCGGCCAGGTGTTCCTCGTCGATGACATGCGGAGCGAGCAGCGCTGGCCGGACTATGCCCAGCACGCCGCCGCGCACGGTGTCCTCAGCTCGCTCTCGGTGCCGCTACCGTTCCAGGGCGCGACCATCGGCGCCCTCAACACCTACGCCGGACGCCCCCGGTTTGTCGACGACCACGATGTTGAGTTGGCCGAGGAGGTTGCTGCCTGGGTCGCGATTGCGATCGGCAACGCGGAAGCGGCAGCCCGCACCAGCCAGGATCTCACTCACCTCCGCACCGCAATGATGTCTCGAGCCTTTATCGAACAGGCCAAAGGCATTTTGATGGAGCGGCACAAGATCAAAGAGGACGAGGCATTCACCGTCCTCACCCACGCCTCCCAGCGAACCAATACGAAGCTGCGCGACTTGGCCGAAGAGCTTGTCCGGACGGGCACGCTGCCCGGTTGATACGCTCCACGTGGGTGGTTCGCCGGAGTCGCCAGTGCAAATCTCAACGTTCGCAACTACGACGGATCCGTGTACCCCGGACCTTCAGGTCGATGTCCAGAGGCAACCGGGTGCCGGTCAACTCTCACGCGGCGCCTCCACCATGCCTTGATCAACTCGCGGTCCATGGTGGCACCGAGGTGACGATGCTGCGTGAGGCGGGCTTTGCCGTGGCCCGGCTGGCTCGCGCGGGAAGATCCGCCAGCCAGCCGACGCCCAACTCGCACGCCGCGTCGATCATGGTATCGGCCGGCAGAATGCCCGCCGGGCGTCCGTTGTTTCGATCATGCTGCCGACCCCCGTGCAGCAGGGCAGCCAGACGGTCGGCCTGCTCCGGAGTCAATCCCGGTGCTTGATCAACAACCTGGCGGATGTGCTCTTCCGAGGTCGTCGCGCAGGTCGCGAACGGCCGCATCGACGGCAGCCCCGCCCTAGGGTGATGGCGCTTCAGCGCGGACACGCGTGCACGTGCCGTCGCTGACAAAGCCCTGTGCGTCGCCTTGCGTGTGGCACACGGCTGGAGGCTACGCACGGCTCCCGGTATCCCGTCTCCCGATCCGCCCCGGCAGTTGCTCACCGCGAGCGGTCGTACTACATCTCCAACCGGGGCGACCTCTTGCTGGCGAAGACCGGGGATGACCTAAAACCGAACTCCGCCAACGGACGACTGGGCGGTTGACCTAAGGCGCCCAGGTGATGCTTCGCTTCGCGAACGAGATCGAGACGGACGTCCCGGTCCTAGACGCCGAGTGCGAGCAGAACCAATGCCGCGCCCGGCAAGGATTTTCGAAAGTGAACGCGGAGCGGCGCCGCGCCGCAGTGGAATGAATGCGGCGAGAAGCGGGAAGATTCGCTGTCGTCGGTGCCGTTCCAGCGATCCTAAGGAGTCGAGTGGCCAGCCCCGCGGAGCCGTTCCCCGAGCGGTCACTTCAGCGCACGCAGATCGCCGCTGGTGCGCTGCTGTGGCTCGACTTCGCCGGGTCAGCCTGCTTGTCGTCGACCCGAGGGACGGTCCGGCAGGTCGAGCTTTCGCTTGAGTCTTTGCCGTCTTGACAGCCGCAGTGAGGGTGTCGATGTCGTAGGCGCCGTACTGGCGGCGGCCATTGACGAAGAACGTGGGGATGCCCGCCACTCCGCTGGAGCCGGCCGAGTCGACGTCATCGGCCACCCGGCCGGCGCCGACGTGGCGGCGCACATCCTCGCGGAACCGGTCGACGTCCAGCCCGAGGTCGGCGGCGTAACGCACCAGGTGAACCGGGCGCAATTCCTGTTGATGCTGTAGCAGCAGGTCGTGCATGGGCCAGAACGCGCCTTGGCGGTCGGCCGCCTCGGTCGCCTCGGCACTCAGCGCAGCGTTGGGGTGCACGTCGGTCAGCGGCAGCTGTCGCCAGACATACCGGAGGTCGCCGAAGTTGGCAAGAACCGTTTCGGCCTGGCCGCAGTAGGGGCATTCGAAATCGCCATACTCCACCAAGGTCACCTTCGCATCCGCCGAGCCGCGGATGTGGTCCCGGTTCGGATCGCCCGGCACGGCCAGGTCTATCAACGTCTCGGCCGTGCCGAGCAGCGCGCGGGTCCGCCGGGCCGGCGAGAGTCGAGCGGTCAGCCCGAAGACCGTCCAGGCGAGCAGGGAGGCGAGCATGGCCGCCGACAGGATGCCGAGCTTGGCTTCTTGCAGTTCCGGACCGGAGAAGGCGAGGCTGGCTATCAGCAGCGAGACGGTGAATCCGATGCCGGCGATTGCGCCGGTCCCGGCTAGCGCCCCCCAGCCGATCGGGATCCGCAGTCGCCCCCGGCTTAGCCGGCTGACGAGCCAGGCGGTACCGAGGATGCCGATCGGTTTGCCAAGCACGTAGCCAACGACGATCCCGAGGGTGATTGGGGAGGTGGCGGCCCGACCCAAGAACTCTTTGCTGACCTCGACACCCGCGTTGGCGAGCGCGAAGAGGGGAACGATCACAGGGCTCGTCCAGGGGTGGAAGGCCCGCTGCAGGCGCTCGTTCGGCGACAGCGACTGGGCCAGCCCTACCCGCGCCGACTCGACGAGCTCGGGGGTGGGCTGCTCGCGGAAGAGCCGGAACAAGTCGGTGGCGCGCTCCAGGTCAGCGCGTGCCGGCGCGTACGCCGAGGTGAGGAGTCCGAGCGCAAGACCTAGCACAACCGGCTCGACCCCGGAGGCCTGCAGCGCAACCCACGCTGCGGCGCCTAGTAGGAAGTAGAGCAGGCCGTAGCGGATACGGGCGAGGCGCAGCAGCATTATTCCGCTGAGGATGCCGAGCGCCAGTAGCAGCGGACCGGGCGCCACCGGGCCGCTGTAGACAGTCGCGATCACGAGTAAGTCCACCAGATCGTCCACCACGACCACGGTGAGCAGGAAGATCCGGACCCGATCGGGGAGTCCACGCGCCACCACCGCCAGCAGGCCCAGGGCTAAGGCGGTGTCGGTGGACATCGTCACCCCCCAGCCGGCGGCCGAGTTCCGGCCCGTGTTGAGGGCCAGGAAGATGACGGCCGGCACGGTCATGCCCCCCAAACCGGCCAGCACCGGGAGCGTGGCCCGACGGCGCTGTCGCAGCTCGCCAAGGTCGAACTCTCGGCGTGCTTCCAGGCCGATCACGAAAAAGAAGAAGGTCATCAAGCCGCCGTTGACCCACTCACGCTTGTAGCCGCAGGCGGGATTAGAGCGGGGATACATCGGCCCCCAGACGGCGATGCCAAGAAGAAGGAGTCAGACGAGGGCAAGATGCAATAACAGTCAATAGCTCTCACGTCTGGTGGCGTCTTCACGCGTACCGGATGGAGAATCATGAGTATGAGGCTTCGGCCGTTCGGGCGTACCGGCCTGATGATCAGTCCTTTCACGCTGGGCTCGATGGAGTTCGGCAGCAAGGTGGACCCGACCGAAGCGTCACGAATGCTTGACCGTGCGATCGAAGCTGGCGTTATTGCCCTTGACACGGCAAACGTCTATGCCTCGGGCCGGAGCGAGGAAATTGTGGGGCGCTTGATCACAGGGAGGCGCGACCGCTTCATTCTGGCCACGAAATTCTCGGTGCCTACCGACATCCAGGACCCGAACTCCGGAGGCACCTCGCGCCGCACGGTGATCGCGGCCTGCGAGGCGAGCCTGCGCCGGCTCCACACCGACTACATCGATGTCTTTTACATTCATCGGCCGTCGACTCGGACCGCGATCGATGAGACGTTGCGGGCATTGGATGATCTGGTCCATACGGGCAAGGTTCGCTACATCGGCTCATCGGGAGCGTCCGGCTGGCAGTTGATCGAGATGTTGTGGTGCGCACACGATCTGGGCCTCAACCGGCCGGTGGTGGAGCAGACTGCCTATCACCTGCTGGACCGGCGCGCCGAGCGTGACCTGGTTCCGGCGGCCGTTACCCACGACACTGCAATAGCGGTGTGGTCGCCGTTGGCTGGCGGATTGCTGACCGGGAAATACCTGGGAGAACAGCCTGCTTCCGATGCCAGGCTGTCGCCGGCCAATGAGTGGGGCGCCAAGCACTTCACACGAGAGGCCGACGCCGCCGTAGCCGCTCTGGTCGACTGCGCCAAGACGGCCGGAGTTACATTGACTGCTTTGAGCCTGGCCTGGACGCTGCGGCGGCCGGGGATCACGAGCATCGTCTTGGGTCCCCGAACGGTCGATCAGCTCGATGACCAGTTGGGAGCCCTGGATGTCGCCATTGACGAGGAGTTGTTGAAGCGCATCGATGAGATTGTGCCGCCTGGCGGCGTAACTGTGCCGTACTACTTTGACGACAGCTTCGCCGACTTCCGCCCGCAGCCCTACCGGTGGTAGCAGAAGCACCCATGACTCAGCCGCTGAATATCGGCGTCCTCGGCTCCGGCTCAGCCGGACGGACCTTGGCCACGGGATTCCTCGAACGCGGCTACCCGGTCATGATCGGCTCCCGCGATCCGTCGAAGCTCCAAGACTGGCTCGAACGCGCCGGTCACAGGCCCGGATCGGCACTTTCGCAGAAACCGCCGAGTTCGGCGACCTCGTCGTCTTGTCGGTCAACGGCAGAGCCGCAGAGGACGTGATCCGGCTTGCTGGCATCGAGAACCTCACCGGCAAGATCGTGCTCGACGCCAGTGACCCGCTCGACTTCTCCTCTGGGCGCCCAGGATTGTTTGTCGGCACCACGGACTCGCTGGGCGAGCGCATCCAGCGCCTGATTCCCAACGCGTACGTGGTCAAGGGCCTCAACATCGTTCAGGCC
>JBKOZG010000140.1:0-19703 GCA_046725775.1 Actinomycetota bacterium
CCTTGGTCGCGGGTCCATCACAGGCTGGGGAGTGGATCGCCATAGTGGGAGCTCCCGATCTCGGACTGGAGGCGGCAGCAGGTTTCGGAGTCGATCTCGAGCGGACTGTTGTGGTGCCGCATCCTGGCGAACTTTGGCTGAGCGTGACAGCAGGTCTGCTCGATCTGGCTTCTGTCGTGATCGTGAAGCCTCCAGTGCCGGTCAGCGCGCAGCAGGCGGAACGGCTGAAGTCGAGGCTCCGAATGAAGGATGCGGCCTTGGTGTGTTGGGGCGAGTGGCCAAGATCCGACGCGACTTTGACCATCACCGAATCCTCCTGGCTCGGGATGGGGCGCGGGCATGGTCGACTCGCTGCTCGTCGTGTAGTGGTCTCGGTTCGACAGAGCGGGCCGGTACGCCGGGTATCGCTTTGGCTGCCGGGACTCGACCAACAAATAGCCGAGCTTGATCACACGGTGGTACCACTCGCCGTGGCACAGGCGGGATGAGACATGACCGTCGTAAAGCCAGATGGTCGTGGAAGTGGGGCGAGCTGTAGCTGCGAGCAATCGGGCACTCCGCCGAAGAGACAACTCGTCATCTGGTGCCCTGACTGGCCGGTGGTTGCGGCTGCGACCCAGCTGGGCTTGAACTTGCAGCTACCACTCGCCGTCTTTGAGCGAGGTGAAGTGTTTGCCTGCTCAGCTATGGCCAGAGTCGAGGGCGTCCGGCGTGGCATGCGACGCCGTGACGCGTCCGCACGCTGCCCGGAACTGACCGTTCTGGAGCGGAACGAAGCGAGTGAAATCCGAACTTTTGAGGATGTGCTGTCGGCGATAGAGGAGATCTCGGCAGGCGTGGCACCGGTTCGACCTGGACTATGTGCTCTCCAGGTGCCCAGCCGCTTCTATGGCGGTGAAAAACAGGCTGGAGCAGTAGTGGCTGAGCATCTGGTCAGTGCTGGGGTTTGGGATTTCCGGATCGGGATCGCTGATGGCATTTTCGCCGCAGAGCATGCGGCGCGCCGGTCCGCACCTCAGGATTGCTGGATCATCGCCCGTGGTGGCTCGGCGGCGTTCCTCGCAGCTTTGCCGATCGGTGTCTTGGAAAACACCGAACTGGTCACCCTGCTGCGCCGCCTTGGCATCCGCAGCGTCGGAGACTTCGCAGCATTGACCGCCCGTGATGTGCTCACTCGCTTCGGCCGGGATGGCGCGTTACTCCATCGCCTGGCGCGCGGACTGGACAACCAGCCAGCAGTCTCCCGGCGGCCGCCTCTCGATATGGACCAGCGAGTGACTTTCACACCTGCGCTGGAGACTGTCGAACCCATCGTGTTCAGCACCCGGCAGACCGCTGAAAGGCTTGTTGCTGAGCTTGACCACCACGGCTTGGTCTGCACCGAGGTTCGTATTGAGGTGGTAACAGAGGGCGGCTGGACTGGATCTCGGGTCTGGGCGCACTCGCGCTGGTTCGCTGCCAGCGACCTGATTGATCGGATCTACTGGCAGCTGCAAGGTGATCCAGCCCCAGAGCCTGTGTGCGAATTACGGCTGATCCCTGAGTCGATTGAATCGCTGGCTGCTCATGGTGAGGGCCTGTGGGGGAGCGCGCTGAACGAGCATGTCGAGCGGGGAATCGCTCGACTGCAGGGCATGCTCGGTCCTGAGGAGATACTTGCACCCTCGCTGCAAGGCGGGCGCAGTCCGCGAGATCGCCAGTTGCTCAGCCCCTGGGGTGAGCGGCGGCAGACGCAGCGTAGTCCACTGCTGCCCTGGCCAGGCAGCATCCCACCGCCCGCTCCAGCTCGGGTCTTCTCCGCTCCATTGCCGTCGATTGTGCTGAGCGAGGACCGCAGGCCGGTGAGGGTCACGAGTCGTGGGCTGGTAACCGCTGCACCCGCGTTCGTCAGCATTGGTGATGAGTCCGAACTGATGACGGTCGATGCCTGGGCAGGTCCCTGGCCTATTGACGAGCTCTGGTGGGACCCGGCTCAGGCACGCCAGGTTGCGAGGTTCCAGTTCACCGGTGTCGATGGCAGCGCCTGGTTACTAGTCGTGGAGAACGACCAGTGGTGGACCGAGGCCCGCTATGACTGAGAAAGATCAATAAAAATGGGCTGGAACAATCCGCCGATCTCCTGGCGGGAGCTGGAGCGCCGGATGTCCGGGCGGCCCATGCCCGACAACTCCGCGGACAATCCCGAAGGCGACAACGCACCCGGTTACTCGCACAAGCGCCCCCCGTACGAGCCTGACGAGCAGCTGGTCAAGCGTCCGACTGGTCCAGTGGTGCCATACGCCGAGCTGCACTGTCACAGCAACTTCAGCTTCCTGGATGGGGTGAGCGATCCAGAGGAGCTGATCGAGGAGGCAGTTCGACTAGGACTGGACGCACTGGCGATCACTGATCATGACGGTTTCTACGCTGCTTCTCGCTTCGCTGAGGCGGCACTCGCGTACGATCTGCGCACGATCTACGGTGCTGAGCTGTCGCTGGGCCTCAACACGCCACAAAACGGAGTTGCCGACCCCGAAGGCCAGCATCTCCTCGTGCTCGCTCGAGGTGTTGAGGGGTATCACCGGCTCGCCGGGGCCATCACCGAAGCCCAGCTGCGAGGCGATGAGAAGGGACGTCCCAGCTATGCGGTGGAGGAGCTGGCTGCGCAGTCGAGCGGCAGCTGGATGATCTTGACCGGCTGCCGCAAAGGCGCCGTGCGCCAGGCGCTGATCACTTCCGGTCTGGCGGGAGCAGCGGCTGAGCTCGACCGGTTGAGGGCACTGTTTGGCAATGATCATGTTGTGGTCGAGTTGATTGATCATGGATTGCCGACCGACTCCGATCTCAACGACGCTCTCATCAGCGTGGCCCATGATCACAATCTGCCGGTGGTGGCAACCAACAACGTGCACTTCGCAACGCCTGACGGTGGTCGTCTAGGTGCTGCTCTAGCTGCCGTACGAGCGCGCCGGAGCTTATCCGATATGGACGGCTGGCTCTGCGGACCCGGTGCTCATCTGAGGTCAGGCGCCGAGATGGCGCAGATCTTCGCACGCTATCCCGGTGTCGTGGCGCGGACTGTCGAGATCGCAGACCAGTGCGCCTTCAACCTGCGACTGGCCAAGCCGCGGCTACCCAAACTGGACGTGCCAGCTGGGGAAACACCGATCAGCTGGTTGCGAGAGCTGACCCGCCAAGGTGCTGACGAGCGCTATGCACACATCCGCGACGAAGCAGAAGAGCGGCTATGCCAGGAGCTGGCAGTGATCGAGGACAAGGACTTCCCTGGCTACTTCCTGATCGTGCACGACATGGTGAAGTTCGCACGTGAGAAAGGGATTCTCTGTCAGGGCAGGGGGTCAGCTGCCAATTCGGTTGTCTGCTACGTCCTTGGCATCACCGCGGTCGACCCCATCGCGTTCAAGCTGCCTTTTGAACGCTTCCTGTCGGCCACTCGAGACGAAGAGCCTGACATTGACGTCGACTTCGACTCTGATCGGCGGGAGGAGGTGATCCAGGAGGTATATCGCCGCTATGGACGCCGCAACGCCGCCCAGGTCGCCAACGTGATCAGCTACCGGCCGAGGTCTGCGGTTCGCGACATGGCGAAGGCGCTCGGCTATTCCACCGGTCAACAGGACGCCTGGTCGAAGCAGATCGACTCCTGGGGGACACTGCCGATCAGTGAGACGGGGGAAGATCGTGGGAGTACTGCAACCGCCGGCCCTAGCGCCGTTCTAGACCACCAGATTCCAGACCGGGTTGTGGATCTGGCCGAGCAGCTGTTGAAAGCACCACGCCACCTCGGCATTCACTCTGGCGGCATGGTGCTCACTGAGCGGCCAGTAGGAGAAGTCTGTCCGATCGAGCGCGGCCGGATGGACAACAGGACCGTGCTGCAGTGGGACAAAGACAGCTGCGCGTGGATGGGGTTGGTGAAGTTCGACTTTCTGGGACTAGGCATCCTGGCCGCCATCCAGTACACCTTCGACCTGGTAGCGACGACGGTGGGGGAGCGCTGGACGCTCGACACCATGCCCAAAGAGGAAGCCGGCGTCTACGACATGCTGTGTCGTGCCGATTCGATCGGGGTCTTCCAGGTCGAGAGTCGGGCTCAAGTCGGCACCCTGCCGCGACTGTTGCCCCGCCGGTTCTACGACCTGGTGATCGAGGTAGCGCTTATCCGCCCGGGACCTATCCAGGGTGGTGCTGTGCATCCCTACATTCGACGTGCGACGGGTCGAGAGGAGGTCACCTACTTGCATCCGGCACTGGAGCCGGTGCTGGAGCGGACCAAAGGAGTGCCGTTGTTCCAGGAGCAGCTGATGCAGATCGCGATGGCGGTTGGCGGCTGCACCGGCGATGACGCCGACCTGCTGCGTCGTGCCATGGGATCTAAACGAGGCGTGGAGAAGATCGAACGTCTCAAGAACAAGCTCTACGCTGGCATGGCCTCCAACGGAATTTCCGGTGCACTGGCTGACGACATCTACAGCCGGATCCAGGCTTTTGCCAACTTCGGGTTCGCCGAGAGCCACGCGATCAGCTTCGCTTTGTTGGTCTACGCCTCCTCCTGGCTCAAGCTGCACTATCCGGGAGCGTTTCTGGCCGGGTTGCTGAGGGCGCAGCCGATGGGCTTCTACTCCCCACAGTCGCTGGTTGCTGACGCGCGCCGACACGGCGTAGCGGTACTGCGTCCCGACATCATGCTGTCCGAAGTTGACGCGGACCTTGAGCCAGTCGAACTGGGGCGCTGCGACTCAACTGGCCTTGGCAGCTGTCTGCAACGCGTCCAACTCGAGGTTGGCCCGTTTGTACGGTCGGCTCCCGACCGAACGCTCGAACATCGCCGTGACGGTAACTTCGCGGTCCGGCTGGGACTCACTGAGGTGCAAGGCATTAGTCGCGAGTTGGCCGAGCGAATTGTCCTTGAACGCCGGAAAGAGAGGTTCAGCGATATCAACGACGTCATACGCCGAACTGGGCTCACAGTGCCACAGGCCGAAGCGTTGGCAACGGCTGGAGCTTTTGACTGCTTTGGGCTGTCCCGTCGCCAGGCGCTCTGGAATGCCGGATACGCCGACAACGACCAAACGCTGCCTGGCTCAGCCATTGACGCCACTCCGCCCGTCCTGCCAGGGATGAGCGAGGTGGAGCTGACTTTGGCGGATTTGTGGGCCACGCGGATTTCTCCAGATGATCATCCGGTGCAGCACCTGCGTCCGGTGCTTGATGATCATGATGTGGTGCCCATCGGGCGGCTCGGTGCGGCGTACGCGGAACGTCGGGTCCAGGTGGCGGGGATGGTGACCCACCGGCAGCGCCCTTCCACAGCAGGCGGGGTCACTTTCCTCAATCTTGAGGACGAGACGGGCATGCTCAACGTCGTCTGTTCCGCCGAGCTCTGGAGGCGCTTTGGCAGAATCGGCCGGAACGCCTCAGGCATGATCATTCGCGGCAGGGTGGAGCACAGTGACGGAGTGACCAACCTGGTCGCCGAACGGCTGCAGCCGTTGAGCTCGGTCTATCCCGAGGCCAGGGGCATTCTGCCGTCTCGGCACCGGTCCCGTGACTTCCGCTAGGAACCTTAAGAGGTGTTCGAGTTCTCTGGCAGATACGGGTTGTCAAGGATCGGGTCGTACTTCGCGCCAGAGCACAAGCGATGATGGACGCATGCCGGACCGCCCAGAGGGACTTCGCCTGATATTCGAGGACGACTTCAACGCGACTGAACTGGACCGGGATGTCTGGCTGCCTCATTACCTACCGGCGTGGAGCTCTCGCGCTGAGACGGTGGCGACGTATACCATCCGCGACTCGTGCCTCTACCTGACTATCCCGCCAAGCCAAGGACTTTGGTGCGGCGGGGATCATATGCCTCCCCTTAGGGCGTCAGGAATTCAGTCTGGCAACTTCTCGGGACCAGTCGGCAGCACCATCGGCCAGCAGCCGTACCATGACGGCCTCACGGTTCGTGAGGAGCAGGAGGCCTTCTGGGGTTGGACGCCGCAGCGCGGCTACATCGAGATGCGCGCTCGCGGCGTCGTGATGCCGCGGTCGATGGTCGGCTTCTGGCTGGTCGGTCTCGAGGACCAACCGCAACGCTCTGCGGAGATCCTTGTTGCCGAGATATTCGGTGAAGCAGTGGTGGCCGGTGAGTCGGCCGCCGTCGGGATGGGGCTGCGTGCGTTCCGCGATCCCGCAGTACTTGGAGACTTCGAGGCCGTCCGCCTGCCGATCGATGTAGCCGATTTCCACACCTACGCGGTGGACTGGACGGCGGAAAAAGCCGACTTCCTCGTTGATGGCGTGCTGGTGCGTAGCTGCCCGCGGCCCCCGGCGTACCCCGTGCAACTCATGCTCGCCGTCTTCGATTTTCCGGAGAAGTCAGACGGCACTGACGCAGACCACGTTCCCGCGTTCATCGTGGATCACGTTCGGGAGTACCAGCACTGACCGCGGAGCTTCCCGTCAGGGTGCAGCTGATTGCCCTGCTGGAGTGACGGCCAGCCAGAGGCCGCCGAACCCCTGGATGTTGTGGCACTTCACCTCGTTCTTGGCCTCGTGGGCGTAGTAGTACAGGGGATGGCCGCCGTACGTCACCTGCGTCGTACCGTCAGTCCTTCTGGTGGTGTCGAGGAGGTTCTGCTTCGCGCCGCGCTCTGCAGTTGGCGTGCCCGTGGTGAGTACCGGTGGCCATGCCTCGGCGCAAGCGCCGTAGCACTCGGGCGTGGTGGTCTGCTCCTTGTCGAAGAGGTAGATCGCCTGGCCCGTGCCGTCGAAGAGCATCATGCCGAACTCGCTCTTCGCCGACTTGATGGCTGTCCCGGTGCGCTTCACAGGTGTTGCAGCCGTCGACATCGCACTCGGCGTGGGCGCGCTGGTCAAGGTCTGCGACGGCAGCTCAATCTGTGACGCCGACTTAGGCACGCTCGGCGATCCGGTACCGCTTCCGGCGTCGTTCCCGCACCCGGCCAGCACAACGGCGCATGTAGCGAGTACAACCATGATCCGCATCAGGCTCGACCCCTTCCGATGCATTGACCGTATAACCGGACGGGCTGCTGGGCCGGGTTACGTCATCTGTCGGTAAGCGGCTAGCGATCCAGCAGGGCGTCTCGGGCGAGCTCTGTGGCCGCGGCACTGAGCTTGTGCCGTTCGCTCCATCGGCGGGAGCGAGGGCCTGTCGTGATGTTGTCCAGAACACAGAACGTGTCCTCGATCGCCCACTGGACTTCATTGGCAGTCACAGGAGCCCCATCGGAATGCCGCCATCCCAGCTCGTTCAGAGCCTCTGCGATGTGTCCCAGCGGAGGATTGTCGGTCGGGCTCGCGGCGGCGAAAGGGAGTGCGAGGAGGCCAGCGGGTAGGTCGATAGAGCCGGCCCTGCCTAGCGGTAACCTGCTCGCGATGTGGCGCCAGAGTGCTTCGTGGTCGCCGCGAACGGAGCCGCCTGCCTTTGTCAGCCGCAGCCTGCCCCGGTACTTGCGTACCAGGCCCAGTTTCTGGACAGACTCACGAAACGACAGGACCGGGTAGGTTTGGGACTCGCGGTTAGCCGCGCCGAACCAGTCAGCCATTGCTGGAATCACGGCGGCCAAAGCCGTCACATCGTCGGGCTTGAGGTAGCCGGCAGAGGTCAGGGGGAGCCCTTCACCAGCCACGCGATCGAGGAGCCAGAGGAATGGACGGAGGGCCGCAAACTTCTCCTCTCGCGGAATCTCTGACTGGCTGTGAGCTAACGACATCAAACGCAAGACGAGGTCGTCGCCGATCGGGGTGTACCGCAGCCGATTGAGGAGATCTACCAACCGAGGATCGAAACCGCTGACGCGTAGCTGCACGTACGGGTCGTTGAGGCCCTGGTTGATCTCGTCGACGTTGAAGTACGCGGGGTCTTTGATGACCCGCGCGAGGTCTGCTGCCTCCCGCAGCCCGCCACAGTCTTCCGGCGGCGCGGCGCGTCGGCCGTCGACGCACAGGGCGACAGGAGCAGACTCCTCAGGATCAAGGACCGACTCTAAAGCGATAGCAAGGTCCCACGAGTCGCCGTAGTCATAGCAGTACCGCAGCACGTCACCGGGCTCGGACAACGTTTCATCCAGGGTCACATCTTTGGCGGGTGTGCCGTCGTCTTCGCCCTCTTCGACGTCATAAGGACACAGAAACAATTCGACGTTCGAGTCGAATGGGCTGCCTCCGAGAGCGAAGCGGTGGAGATGGGAGTCCGTCCAGCCGAAGGCGCTTTGCAGCACCTGGTGGAACACGTCGAGGCCGACGTCGGACCGCACGTCCAGACGGCGCCAGATTGGCGGCTTGGCGTGCTCAAGATCAACGCGTACACGGAGAATCGCAGGCTCGCTTCGGCGCGGCTTTCGGAGTGACGGACGTTGCTCAGGCTTCGTGAGGATGCGGTCGTGGAACGAGAGAATCTGGCCGGCCACGTCTTGGAGGTCATCGAGGTCCATGCCGGCGATGATTTCCTCGAATCGCCGGTGAAGTTCGGCTGGGTCAGGGTCACGACTTGTCACGCCCAGAACGGTAACCGCACAAGTCAGGCTCAGTCGGAGACGACCATTTTGCGAGGCCTGAACAACTCGGCTGTGACCCTTGGAGAAAGTGCTGGCTGATTGCGGGTTTCCTGGCCGGACAGTGCAACTTTGCCAGCTGCTGCTTGCGTGCCGGCCCTCGAGATCTGTGGCAGAGGCGTCAGCAGTAGGTAAGGTGCAACCGTGCTGGATCGGGCTCAGTCTTGAACCATGCTTACCGTTCTCCCGTCGCGTAAGCCGGCCTGGTGGCCGCACTTCAGCAGCACCTTGCGTTCGACGGCGGTTACAGCACGGCTTGGCCTCGTTCTCGGCATTGCGGTTCTCGCTTGCTTCCTCACAGGGCTGTTGAGTTATTTCCAGTACCAAGCGTGGGAGTGGTTGCCGCCGCCCGCGAGTCCGGTGTGGGGCTACCGCGTCACGCAAGGGGTACATGTAGCTACCGGTATGGCCACGATCCCGTTGGTGCTCGTCAAGCTGTGGAGCGTTTATCCGAACCACTTCCGCTGGCCGCCGTTTCGTTCGGTGAAGCGGGTCGTCGAGCTGGTCACAGTGGCGCTTTTGGTCTCGGCCACGTTGGTGCAGTTGTTTACCGGCTTCTTCAATGTCCTCAACTGGTACCCGTTCCGGTGGGATTTCTTGTCGGTCCACTACCGGCTGGCCTACGTCGTGATCGGCTCCGTGCTGCTCCATGTCGCCGTGAAGTTGCCCGACATCGTGTACGGGCTGCGGACAAAGGTCGCCGAGGGCGATGTGCTCACCGAGATGCCATGGAACGAAAATCCTGAGTCCCACAGTATTGCCGGGCCGCTGCCGCCGCCGGTCACTCCGGGACTGTCCCGGCGCGGCCTTCTAACCGCGACCGGCGCCGGAATCGGCGTCGTCGTTGTGACATCGGTGGGGCAGACGTTGACCCCGTTGGAGCCGATCGGATTGCTCGCGGTCCGCCAGCCGAGCAAGGGTCCGCTGGGTGTGCCGGTCGACCGGACTGCCGAGGAGGCGAACGTCATCGCTGCCGCCACGGCACCTGATTGGACGCTCAAGATCATGGGCCCGCGGCCGTACGCGCTCACCCTGGCTGAGGTCGAGGAGATGGCCGTTCACGAGGCTCGATTCCCGGTCAGCGGTGTGGAGGGGTGGAGCGCCGACGCACAATGGCGGGGGCTGCGGCTGTTGGGCGTCGTGGAGCGGGCGGGGGCCACCGCCGATTCGCAGGTGCGGGTCCGTTCGCTCGAGCCGGTCGGTTTCTTCAACAAGTCGGTGATCTTCGGTCCGCAGCTGTCCCATGCGCTGCTGGCCACCCATCTCAACGGCGAGCGGCTGACCGTCGACCACGGCTACCCGTTGCGGCTGATCGCACCGAACCGGGCCGGCGTGTTCAACACCAAATGGCTGGCCACTATCGAGGTGCTCTCATGAAGATCTGGCGGATCGTCTTAGCCGTCGTGGGCGTCGGCGTCGGGACGTACGGCATCTTCCAGCTCCTGACCCAACTCCCACGACAGACCCTGGTATTGCTCGCGCTCTGGCTGATCGGTGCGTTGATCATCCACGGTGGGTTGCTATCTCCGGCAGTCATTGGTGTCGGCGCGGCCCTCCGCCGATACGTCCCCGACCGCGGTCGCCGCTATCTCCAGTTCGGTTTGATCATGGCCGCGATGATCACGGTGATCGCTGTGCCGATGATCTATCGGGCCCACACGCAACCACCGGCTAAGGCCTTGTTACTTCAAGACTTCGGCATCAACTTGACCGTGCTGCTCGCCGCGATCGGCGGTGGAACGCTGATCGCCTACGCCATCCGGGTTGCGCGAGATCGATCACTGCCTAGTCGACCGCCTGACGAAGCAGAGAAGTGACCCGCTCGGGCAGGTGACAGACTCGCAATCAAGGCAGGATTTCGCCAATCAGGTTTTCGACCCGTCGGCGGATCTGGTCGCGGATGGGCCGGACCTGGTTGAGGTCTTGGCCTGCGGGGTCGTCGAGGACCCAGTCTTCGTAGCGTTTGCCGAGATAGTAAGGGCAGGCGTCGCCGCAGCCCATGGTGACTACGACATCGGAGGCCTTGACGGCCTCGGTGGTGAGGATCTTGGGTCGTTCGGCGGCAATATCGATCCCTTCCTCGGCCATGGCCTGGACGGCGACAGGATTGATCTTGTCCGCGGGTTCAGAACCGGCGGAGCGGACTTCGATCTGGCCACCGGACAGCCGGTTCAGATAGCCAGCGGCCATCTGGGATCGGCCGGCGTTGTGGACGCAAACGAACAGAACAGACGGTTTGTCGGCCATCAGACGTCGGGTGCACCCTGGGCCGCCCCGGCGGCGCTCCTTGCGCGTGAGTCCTCAGCGGGCTTTGTGGCTTGCACAATCGCGCTGTGTATTCCATCAGCGGCCTGATGTGTGAACCGGACAGTGACGTCGACAAACCCCGCCGCTATCAACCCCTCGCAGTATTCGGTTCTGGACAAGGCGCCGGCTATGCAGCCGACGTAGGAGCCGCGAGCGGCCCGCTCGCTAGGCGTGAGCTGGTCCTCGGCCACGATGTCGCTGATCCCGATCCTGCCGCCCGGGGCAAGGACGCGGAAGATCTCGGTCAGCACTCTCGGCTTGTCGACTGACAAGTTGATCACGCAGTTGCTGATCACGACATCGACCGACTCGTCGGGGAGGGGGATGTCCTCGATGGTTCCTTTCAGGAATTCCACATTGGTCGCCTGCGCCTGGGCCGCATTGGCGTGGGCAAGGTCGAGCATTTCGTCAGTCATGTCGACTCTGTACGCGAACCCGGATGGCCCGACCCGCCTCGCCGACAGCAATACGTCGATGCCGCCGCCCGAGCCAAGGTCGAGAACGGTCTCACCCTCCCGCAGCTCCGCCACGGCGGTTGGGTTTCCGCAAACCGAGGCTGGCCGCGACCGCCGTTACGGGGACGCTGCCTCGGTCAGTCGCGTCGTAGAGGACTGACCCGAACGTTTCGTCAACCTCCGCGCCCATGGGTCCGCAGCAGCTATCCGAATCATCACAACAGGAGGCGTGCCCGTAACCGGCCTTTACCGTGGTCGCGGCGGCCGCGTAGCGTTCCCGCACCCGCTCACGCAGCCCGTCAGGAGTCTCTATTTTGTCATGCTCACCTTCGTTCGCATTGAGGATTGTCGATGTGACGAGTGTAGCCACGTCCCATCGATATTTGTCAATGTATGCCATGATGGCTTCCGTGCAGACCACAGTGACGCCCACGCGAACTGAGCTGCCGTTGCTGACCGAATGCTGCTCGCCCGTGGTACGCGTTGTCATTCAACCGGCTGAAGCCGAGACGTTGGCCGGCGCATTCAAGGCACTGGCCGATCCGACCCGGCTACGACTCATCTCTCTCGTCGCTGCCCACGAAGACGCGGAAGCATGCGTATGCGAACTGACCGACCCGGTCGGTCTGTCACAGCCGACCGTCTCACATCACCTCAAGATCCTGGTCGACGCCGGAATTCTGATTCGCGAGCAAAGGGGCAAGTGGGCCTACTATCGGCTGGTGCCGGGGCCTTGGACGCCCTGGCGGCGCTGATCACCTCTCCTGCGGTGTGATGTTCTCGTCAGGCCGCCGTCACTGCGGTCAGTCGGCCTAGACTCAGACGACAGGGTTCTTCGGAGGTGCCGGTCGATGATCCGGGCGGTGACGCGACGGACACGCCACCCGTGGTGGCTGCGCGCGATGTACACCGTTCTCCTGGTGGCAGTGCTCGCGCTCGTGCTGCTCTTGCTGCAGGACGTGCTCGCCGTAGTCGAGTCCAAAGGGGGCGAACTGCATCACCTATTTGTCTTCGACCTGGCGTGGCCACTATTCCTGGTCGCTGGACTGGTCAGCCTGATCGCCGGTCTTGTTTCGCTGCTCATCGGCGTGCTGCGCGCCGATGCTGGGCTGACTCGCTCTAGAGCGTTGGCTGTGGGCTTCGTCCTGGGGGCGGTACTACTCATCGTCGCCGCGGAGAAATTGCAGGCGCCGGCGCCTGAGCACACGTGACGGAACGCGGGACTGTCAAACGCGCTTCATCCGCATGTGGTGGAAGGCGCTTCGTTGAGATCAGGTTCGTCTTGAAGAGTCGCTCAATCCCAGTTGATCGTGACGACCTCAATGGGCTGGGAGACACCCTTCAGGGTGACCAAACGTGGAGTGGAGATCGGAAATCGCGTCGCCGCACCCTGCACGGTGTTCACGCTGGCAAGGATTTGCCCGCCACCCGCAAGGCTGCCGATTCGAGCGGCCTCATGGACTCCTCGTCCGGCAAAGTCGACGGCGCGGGTGGAAGCCTCCGCCTCGTGTAGTCCGATCCGGACTTGTGGGGCGAAACCATGGCCCCGGCGATGCTCTGCCAGTGACCGCTGGAGGGCGACCGCAGCCTCGATCGCCGCCGAGGCGTCCTCGAAGGCAACGAAGAACCCGTCGCCGGTCTGTCGCACTTCCCTCCCGCCGTAGCGGTTGAAGATCGCCCGCAAAGCCTGATCATGCCAGCGGATTAGTTCCTGCCAGGCGTCGTCACCCAGTGCCTCGACGAGCGGCGTTGAGCCGACAATGTCGGTGAAGACGAAGGTTCTCTTCACCCGCTCGCCGGCCCGCGCGGCAATGCCCTGCTCTTCGCCGAGTAACTGGCCCACGCGCTTCGCGTCCGGGAGGGCACCAAGACGCTCAAAATCTGCCTTGGCTGATTCAAACTCAAGCCGGGCAGCGGCCTCGTCGCCGTCGGCACGGAAAGCCTCGCCAAGCGCCGTGCGAGCTCTGGCAGTCTCATAGGGAGCGCCGATTTCATGCCAAAGTTCGACCGCGTGGTGCAGTCTGGCCAACGCCGTGCCCGCATCGCCCCGGGCGAGCAGAAGCAGGCCTCGTGCGTTCTCGGCTGCCGCGGTCACCGCTGTCGTCCGAAAAGAACCGGCGATCCGCTCGAGCTCCGCGACGTGCTGTGCAACGGAGTCGAGGTCTCCAGCGGCGAGTCCGATCTCGACGGCAGCGGGGAGCAGTCTCGCTTGAATGAACGCACGCGATTCGACGCCGGTGAGTGCCCGTTTGATGGAAATGTTCGCACCAGGAGCGTCCCCCTGCGCCAGCCGAAGCAGGGACCTGCCGGGCTCGGGCTCTCGGCTGAGTTGGTGGGCCAGCCGGAAAGTCTCCTTGGCACCCTCCAGGTCGCCCACGCGCAGCCGCACCTCGCCAACCGCGTACTGGGCCTCACCGCTCAGCAGCAAGTCATACCTGCCGAGCTCCTCGCAGGCGCGCTTCGCTTCCCGCTCGGCGTCGGCCCAGGAGCCACGGAAGTTCATGATCTCGGCGCGGTGCACCCGGCAGATTCCGGGAAAGCCGGATACGCCCTGCCGGCGGCACCACCGCTCCGCCGCGTCGGTCCACTCGACCGCCCGTCGCCAGTCGGCGAGATTGCGGCAGACGTTGATAGTGCTGCAATAGATTTTTCCGGTCGTCATCGGGTCCAGCTCTCCGCTGACTGCCGCTACGGTGGACTCATCGATCAGGGCCAGACCTTCGTCGATGCGACCGATGGCGACCAACGCAGAGCCCTGCTGCTGCAAAGCGAGAGCTTGGATCGCCGGCATGGCGAGCCGTTCGCCAATCCCTTGTGCCAGCTTGGCCTGACGGAGTACCTCCTCCCAATCGCCGCTCATGCGCATCGCAAAGTAGGCCAGCGAGGTTGCCTGCCATCCATGCGCCGCACATTCGTGGGAAGTTTGCTCGAGCAGTCTCCTAGCCTTGCTGAGCCATCCGTTCCCGATAGCGGTTTCCAGGCGCTCGAAATGATCACTGGCGAGCTCGAGAGCCATTTCGGCTGCGCGGCATTTGTCCGCCTGCGCCAGATATCCGGCGTGCGCCCGCTCCCGCGCCTCGATCGCGGCGTCGGGATCCCCCGCGAACCATGCAGACTCCGCTAATAGCCGGAGGTCTTCGGGAGAGAGTGGTGTTTCGGCGTCAACCTCACGAAGCGAATCGAAGGCCTCATGCCATGCGTGCCGACGGTACGCATCGCGACCCTGCTGCACGCGATCTTCGATGAGCTGACTCACCTGGCTCCCTGTCGGCCCGGAATGGCTCAACCTTACGACGTTCCACAGGGGGCAAGCTAAGTCGGCTTCCCTCGCACGGCCGGCCGCGTCCGGGGATGTTCGACGATGTGAGGCTAGGTGCAGCTTGCCGGGAAAGGCATGTTTCGTCCGACTGGGCCGCGGTTGCGGCAGAACAGCAAACCCTGGTTGTGCAAGTCGGAGATGATACCGGATATGGCATTGGGGTAGTTGGTGTTCAGATGGCCGAGGACTACCCCGCTGGCCTTAGCAGATCTGGGCGAGTTTCGCACGATGGAGCGGATGCTGGTCGCGCTGCGGCGGCTGCCATTGACGGTTTCCCAGTCGCGTGTATCTATAGTCCAGGTACAGATGCGGTAGCCAAGGCTGCTCGCAATGCTGGACACCCGGGAGTCATATGCGCCATACGGAGGCCGCAACCGATTGCTCGTAATGCCGTTGCGGATCTGTGAGCGCACACCTGCGTCCGATAGCCGGGTCAGATTGGGGTGGGAATAGGTGTGGTTGAGCACCCAATGGCCTTGCTGCCGCAGTGTCGAGACGATGCTGGGATATCTCTCGGCTTCCTTGTTAATGAGGAAGAACGCCGCCCGAATGTTGCGCGACTTCAAGTAGGCGCCGACGCGGGTCGCACGGTAGGGATCGCCGTACGCCCAGTCGTCGAAGGTCAAGAGCACTCGGCCGGAGGTGTTGCCGCAGCGTGATTTGTAATACGTGGCAGCTTGCGCCGGGGCAGTCTGGGCAGCTGCCAGACCGGCCAAGACGACAGCCAGAGCCACTGCGGTTACCAATCTTCGCCACATGTTGGCCTCCCCCGAGGGCCTTGCAAAGCTGACAGCTGTGCTGCCACCAAGTGGTGAGCTTAGAGGCGATTTGGCTTGGCTTCCGGGGATTCAGAGATTCCCAGATTCTCAGCGGACCGTGATGGTCGAGTGTGCTGGATTCGCGCGGTTCGTCCGTTGATCAGGCGTCACCCCTCCTTGGCAGGGACGGATCAGAGCCCGACAGCACGACCAAGGGGCAGCCAGCGCAGGGTCGAGTGGACCTCGTTGGGTGCGGCCGCGAACGCCGGCTCCGAGCGCTTGGCGCCTCTACGGCCGGGGCGGTCGAGGGTCCGATAGGTCAGCAGCTGCAGCCCGGCGGCCTCGATCTGGTCGACCCGCCGATGTGGATGATCCGGTCTGGGGCACCCCTTGTTACCGGGCGTGCTCCACGGCCCAGGCTAGGGCGTCGTCGGCGATCTGCTCCCAGCCCTTCTGGGCGGGCAGCAAGTGGGCGTAGCCGGGGTACTCCTTGACCTCGGTCACGGTGTTGGACTTGTAATGCTTGGCGTTGGACCGTTGGACGCTGGGGGGCATGAGGTGGTCCTCGCCGCCGGAGATGAACAGCAGCGGCGCCCGGTTGTCGTTGTCGTAGTTGACGAAGGTGTCCTGGTGGCCAGGCTCCAGGGTGGCCAGCGCACTGCCCCACAGCACCCGCACTGACGCCGGGATGTGGTAGCGCTGGTACAGCGCCTTGGACTCCTCCTCGGTGAAGGTGTTGGTGAACGCGTAGCGCCACTGCTCGAGGGTGAAGCCGGCAGCCTTCCTGCGCCCGACCGTTCGAAGCACCGGGAATGTCGACTTGAGCTGCGACAGCGGCACGACGGGCACGCCCTCGGTGGGAGCTGAGTTGATCGCCACTCCCACAGCGCCGTAGCCGCGATCCAGCATGAGCTGGGTGAACACCCCGCCGGCGGAGTGGCCCATCAGGATCGGCGGCTGGTCCAGCCCGCCGATCACCTCGGTGAGGTGGTCGATGACGGCGGGCACCGTCAGGTTCTCAATCGGGGTTGGGTCGGCGTTGAGGGCCTCGACCTCGACCTCGAAGCCCGGGTAGGCCGGAGTGAGCACGCGGTAGCCCTGCTGCTCATAGTGGGCCCTCCAGTGCTCCCAGCTGCGCGGGGTTACCCAGAAGCCGTGGATCAGGACAATCGTGTCGGGTTTCATCGGTTCCTCCGTGCTCTCGAGTAGGGCAGCAAGTCAGCAGCGAGCTACTCCTCGTGGTGGCGGTGCTGCCATTGTTCCATCGGGGGAGCCTGCCGTCTCGGCTCGCCTCCCTCCACTCGCATGAGGGAGGCGGGCGGTAGCAAGCCGTTGCAGAGAGCGCCTGAGGTGGCACAGTCGCGTTCACCCCACGAACCTCGGCGACTCGCCGCTGAAGATTATGTTCGCCGGCCCCCGGCCGGCACACGTGCGATCCTCCAGGAGGTCGACATCGCAGCCGGTGCGACGGAGTCGACGCTCGTCCCCTCACCGGGAAAACGACGTCATCTTCATTGCGTGCAGCGGTCGGTAAGATCCAGGTCTGATTAGAACACGCTTACGATTCGGGTGAAGAGGGCCATGCCCCAAATCACGCAAGGCAGCAGCACGGTCGAGACGCTGCATCGGGAAGTTCGAAGCCTCTGGCGCGGCCGCGACCGCACGCTGCCTGACGGTTCAGACGCAGTCGATTGAACCCGCGCAGCGGAGACTGAAACTGGAGTCGCCCGAAGCGCTCGCCCGACGAAACGCTCAACTGTTGTCAACCTGATCGGCAAAAGCGGGGCCCGATCTTCCTTGCTGATTCACTGCAGCGGGTGATCAAGAAAACGCGCCTGATCATGATCCACGCCCTTGCGCGGTATGGGGTGGCCAGCTTCGATCACGAAGCCATCAACGTTGGTTGTTCGTTTGTCTCTTCGCTTCTCAATAGTGTTGAGCAACAGAAGGAGAATGATCCCCAAGACCGCGAGCATGGTCATGATTCACCCAGCCCGCCTAGCACCTTTGCGTAAAGCTCGACGAGCTTGAGCCAGGCCGCTCCGGCGAGCGCCATTGCGGCGACGTGCAACTCGGATTCCCACGGCGCCTGGTCACCGTCCATCCGCCGCAAACATGCGTCGGAGACGTCGGGTGCGACGTAGTCGTAGCCATAGATGATGCTGCCGCTCAACATGCTCCCCCGACACGGCAGCCGGTGCGGGTCGATCGACGAGGCAGCAGGAGCGGCCGAGGCCAGCATCAGACCAGCGGTTGGTAGCCACGGCCGGCGCTGTTCTCGCACGCTCAGACCGTACCGATTCTTCGGAACTCAGGTGAGCAAAAGAGCACATTTCCGTGACGAATGTGGGCAGTGCATGAAGGGATGGTGGTGAAACGGCCGACCTGCAGGATCACATTCAGGATCAAGACGGCGGCGACGGCACCCAACGCTACCTTCGTCCTGAGCCGACCCGACCCGTAAACGCGAATCGGCTCTCTGCAGCTCGCGCTACGGCGACCCAGCAGCCTCCACCCGCCAAACCCTCTGGTGGAAGAGCGCCTCGCCAGGAGCGACGTGCGGACTTTCGAATGGGGTCTACGAACTAGCCGCAGACCGCAGGATTTGCGGCTGCTGCAGGTACCCGGGGCAATTGCCTCGCCATCACTTGGCGGCACCCTCGAAGATGCCAAATCGTGATCCCAGGATGGGCGCGGAGGCCGCTGAGCAGAGTGGCTTCACCGAGTTGACCATCCGCAATGCCGTAACGTCTGGAGAGCTTGTCTCCCTTCGTCCGGGCTTGGGGGGAAGGCCACTACTTCATCAAGTCGGTGGACCTTGACCGTTGGCTCAAGAAGATCAGTTCGGGACAAGCCAACTTCGATGACGTCTTTCCGGGTGGAACGGTCACGGTCGGATAACTGAAATGAACGGCACCGTCCAGGCAGGAAGAAAGCTCTCCAGAAGTTTGAAGAATCGATGAAGACGATATGCCTTAGGGCATACCATGACTCCTCCGATTCAAGCTCCCGCCATACAAAGGACTACGAAAGGAAAGAAATGAACGAACCAAGATTTATCGCTGATGATTCGGGGAGCGTGGGTGTTGAGGGACTCGACACTACGCCACCGATCACGATCACGATGACCAAGCACGCCGGGACCGGTCAGCCCTATACGGATGTCAAGGACTCCGCAGGGAATGCGTGGTTGACTGCCCAGACCGAGGATGGTGCCTGGGAACATTGGAGACAGTATCTATTCGCAACGGAGAAATCATGAGAGGCTCCGGACCGATATCATAAGCTGACTATCAGCTACTTGGGGGACACCATGAAACACCTCACCAGGGCGCTAGCCCCTATCATCGCAGCATTGTTGTTTTCTGTGCTCACCACAAGCACTGGCAGCGCAGTAGCCGCAGAGCAACTGCCAGACCTCAAGATGCGCCCACCCTCCAACTTCTACATCCAGAACACGACAACGGAGAAGCGTCTCCGGTTCCAAACGATCATCTGGAATGCGGGGGTTGGCAAATTCGAAGTGCGGGGATCACGCCCTAATACCTTGACCTCGCGAATGACGATCAAGCAGCGTGTGTACCGCACCGATGGCACCTACCGCAGCATCGATGTGCCCAACACTTATGGCTTCTACGCAGGCGATGGCCACGACCATTGGCACGTCTTCAAGCTTCAGGAGTTCACAATCCGCCCGCTCAACGCAGACGGCACGTCTGGCCCGGTGGCTGGTCGTGGAGCAAAGACTGGCTTCTGCTTCTACGACAACGTGAAGTGGAATCTGACACTCCCTGGTGCCCCACAGTCTGCGAGCTACACCAACTGCGGTACCAAGTCTTCGCTGTCTGTGCGAGAGGGTCTGTCAGTCGGCTGGGGTGACCGCTACTCGGCAAGTACCGCGTACCAGTGGATCAAGATTAACGGGCTCAAGGACGGCAATTACCGAATCCAGGTCATAGCCGATCCCGGCAACAGGTTCTTGGAGTCGACTGAGACCAATAACACGTCCTCGACCTACATCCGGATCTCGGGCAACACCGTAACTCTTTTGGCCGATCAAAGCCCCCGGTGACCTCCGGGGTTGGTGCTACTCTGCTCTTGCCAGAGCTATCATATCTGCGAGATGCCCCATGGCGCGTTCTTTATCTAGCTTCCTGCGAACTGCAAGACAGTCCTGCGGTAAGTCTTGGTCGTGGTGGTCGAGATTTCTAGCCCGCAGTCATTGAGGATGGTCGAGGTTATTTCCGAGGAGATCAAGGAGCCAGGGTTTGTCGGATTCGTTTAGTGAGTCCCAGAA
>JBKOZG010000459.1:0-3854 GCA_046725775.1 Actinomycetota bacterium
GTGTAGGGGTCGCGACGTACACCTGGACCGCAATTGCAGCGCCAGGTAGCGGCGCAGCGATCTGGTCATGGATCCGAGGACAACCAAGCCGCCAACGCGCCATACAGACTTTCAATCACCGATCGGATCGTCTCAATCGCGATGAGTGCGATGTCGATTGCCACGCCCAGGGTCAGTCAGTTGTTCCAGAAGGCGACGAGCAGGACCGGGACAGCGACGCGGCGGCAATCGTGAGCTCCGGCCAGATTCTGGAGACCCGGGCACGCCACACAGCGCGAGCGCGACGAGCACGAACGCAGCGACAGTGGTCACCATGGGAACCGCGCGACCGGCCGGCGTGCTGACTCGGGAACCAGCCACGAAAACGCCACGGAGAACTCGGGTACGTTCCGGGCCAGGTAGAGCAGGTGGACCAGGCCGTGGGCAAGTAGCGTCGGTCCAGGTGATCGGCCCGCGTTACCGCGAGGACCTGTGCCTCGATGCGGCAGCGGCGCTGGAGGACAGGGTCGGCATCATCACGCCAATCGATCCCGGGTAGCTGCCGCGGTTTTGCGCGCGCCTTCCACAGAAGCAGGACCGTTGTCCCTCGTACCTGGGCTGTTCGGCTCTGGCCCGGAACCTGCAGTGGCGAGACGCTCGATGATGGAGGCCGTAATGATCACCGAGCTACACGAGTTCCCGGTCGAGACGATGCGGGCTTCTTCTAGCCGATCCTCCCCATCCTGGGATGGGGTATCGGGCTGGCCTTCCACATCTGGGATGCGTATTGGCGCAAGCCGATCACTGAGGAGCAGATCCGCCACGAGATGGAGCACATTTCGTAGGCCTCGCAGGACTCGGATAGCTGGTGACCGATGATCAAGTGGACGGCGGCCAATATCCCCGACCAGACGGGAAAGACAGCCGTGGTGACTGGGGCCAACAGCGGGATCGGGTTTCATACCGCTCTGGAGCTGGCTCGGGCCGGCGCCAGAGTGGTGGTTGCCGTACGCGACGAGGTAAAGGGCAAGGCTGCGATCCGCAGGCTGCAGGCCGAGGTCCCCGATGCCGACCTGCACTTGGATCTGTTGGACCTTGCCGACTTGGCTCAGTACACAGCTTCGCTGCGCAAGTCCTGGAAAGTACCGGTCCTCCGGACCTGCTCGTGAACAGCGCCGGGGTGATGGGCGTGCCGCAGCGGCTCACAACCAGGGATGGATTCGAGCTGCAGTTCGGCACCAATCATCTCGGGCACTTCGCCCTGACGGGCCTGCTTCTGCCCGGGCTCCTGACGCGGCCGGGCGCTCGGGTCGTCACGGTGAGCAGCATGGCCCATGAACAGGGCCGGATCAGTTTCGACGACCTGCAGGGCGAGCAAGACTATGGCCCCTGGACGGCCTACTCGCAGTCCAAGCTGGCGAACCTATTGTTCGCGTTTGAACTCGATCGCCAGGCTCGGGCACGCGGGCTTCACCTCGTTAGCGTGGCGGCACACCCGGGTGTGTCGGCGACGAATCTGCAGATCGCTGGACCGCGGCTGGGACACCAAGGTCTCCGGACGCGTTGCCGATTGTTCGTCGTACGTCGGATCGGACAGTCGGCCGCGCGCGGAGCATTGCCCTCCCTGTACGCCGCAACGGCGCCGGAGATTGTCGGCGGGGGCTTCTACGGACCCAACGGACCAGGACAATTACGCGGCAACCCCACTCGGGTCCTGCCCGCACCGGGAGCGCTCGACGAGCAGATAGCCCAGCGGCTATGGGAGGCTTCCGAAAGGCTCACCGGTATCCGATTCCAGTGGATGGACCCATCGGCCGATATCCCGGATCGACCTCCTCACGCACCTAAAGGCGTACCTGACACGGGCCGGCCATCGTGACCGGACGGCTACCGCCTGTGGGGACCTTCGGCCCTGGTGACGGGTGGAGGAAGGCCGAAGGCTGAAGTCGTGGCGATCCGGGCTGCTGGAGGTTCGGCTCCGGGGTCCGCGCCCGCGGAGCGCGGTTCCGAGGTTGAACATTGGGCAGCGAGGCGGCAGCTTTATGTGGACAACCTCAAGGTCATCCTGATTGCAGCGGTGATCGCCGGCCATGCCGTCCTTGGGTACTCCGAACTCGACGCGTGGTCGTACGCCGATGTGCGCGAGGTCACGCTCCGGCCGGCAGTGGCGTACGTCCTGCTCGCGGTATCGGCGCCGTTCGCGCTGGTCGTGATCCCGCTGCTGTTTCTGATCGCAGGACTGCTGACCCCACCTTCGCTGGACCGCAAGGGCCCCGGGCGTTTCATCCGGGACCGGTTGCTGCGCCTGGGCGTGCCGTTCGCGGTTTTCGCCCTGCTGTTGTGGCCGCTGTTGGAGTATGTCTTGTTCCGCCAGCTGGGAGAGGCCCCCGGGCTCTGGACTTACTTCCGTGCCGAGGGCAGCTTGGACACCGGGGTCTTGTGGTTCGTCGGCGCGCTACTGATCTTTTCGCTCGCCTACGCAGGTTGGGTATGGGTGTGCGACGGGGTCACGAGGCTCGGCCGCGGCGGGGCGAGATTAAGGTGAGCAATCTGCTTCTGCTAGCCGCCGCGGTGACCGTCGCGACGTTCCTGGTCCGACTGGTGCTGCCGTTCGAAAGTGACAACAAGTACGTCGATCTGAACATGTGGGAATGGCCCGCGTGCGCGGCGCTGTTCGGACTGGGCATCATGGCATCTCGTGCGGGGTGGCTGACGGCCGTTCCGGACCGCCTACGCCGACAGAGTCGGACTGTGACTCTCGTGGCCGTTAGTGCGGCGGCCGCTGCCTCCGCAGTCGTCCTGGGTGTGGCCGGGGAGCAGCTATGGGGCGGCTGGCACTGGCCCGCCGGTGAGAGCACGCTCTCGGTGTTCGGACCGGTGTGGCTGCTCGGCGTCGCGCAGCGACGTCTCAACCGGTCGTTTCGGTGGGCCCGTCCGGTGATCAGCCGGAGCTCCTACGCGCGCGTTCATGCTGCAGGGCCCGGGTCTTTATCGCGCTCGCCATCACCTTGCGGCCACTGCCGCTGCCGGCCGAGGTGAAATCGCTCATTGTGGCGGCTGGCGTATCGCGGGAACCTTCGCCCTCGCCTGGCTTCTCAACAGCCGAGTCCCTGGGGTGAGGCGCATTCTCTAGCTGATCATCTGACGACGCTGCACCCTCAGAAAGTCGCCCTGAAGCAGACCGTCTTGACGCCTGTGACGCACAACGTACGCCTCAACACCCCACCAGCCGACCCTTTCAATGGCTGTGATCTCAAACGTACGCGCTGCCCAGCCAGCGGTGACGCTCGGCCGGTCGCTTTGCGTTATTTTGAATCATGGCCCCGAAGAAGCGGTGGGGCGACCTGACACCGACCCAGCAAGGGCTGATCCTCGGCTTGGCCTCCGTGGAGTTGGCTTTCACTGCTACTGGGCTTATCGACGTCGCCCGGCGGCCGGCCAGCCAGATACGCGGACCCAAGCCACTCTGGCTGCTCGGCTGCTTCGTCCAGCCAGTCGGGCCACTCGCGTACCTCGTGCTCGGGCGACGGACGGGTTGAGACAAACCTATTCCGTTCACCCTCCGCTGGATCCGGGCATTGCCGGACTCCTGGGCATTAGGGCACTGATGAGTTGGGACGTGCGACCCTGCCTGACTCATCTGTAAGCCCGACAGAATTGATAGAGATTGAGGTGGCGACCATGACCGGTTCCAGACGTTCCTCCTATCGTCAGCGCAGCATGAGTCAGGCCAGCGCAGGCGGGGGCAATGCTGTCTATGGTCTAGGCCTGATCGGCGCGCTTGTGTTCTTCTGGCAGCAAGCCGACTCGTTCGGCCAGTACCTGCTCGCGATCCTCAAGGCTCTGGTCTGGCCAGCTTTCCTGGTGTACGAGGT